>NZ_JBFUFC010000145.1:0-9663 GCF_056403635.1 Microbacterium sp. P2_F9
AGGGTGGGGTTGCCGGCAAGATCGGCACCGCCGATCTTGGCTGCGACTTCGATGTTCTTGATGAGCTTGGCGAAGGACTTCGCACGGCGCCCGTCGATGACGGCCTTCTTGTGCTTCGTCGTCGCCCACTTGGAGTGGCCGGACATGGAGTCCAGTCTACGATGCCGATCCGGCAGCGTCCGGTGCGCAGGAGCCCGCACGCACCGTGCTTCACGCGTCCTCGTGCGATGCGGTCTGTTGTGCCCGGGCGCGGCCGGGAGAACACTGGCCCCATGGATGAGCGTGAGCGCGCGCTGGATGCAGCGCGCCGGGGTGCCACCGACTTCTTCGCCGGCCTCGACGATCGGCCGGTATGGCCGCGAGCGAGCCTGGACGAGATGCTCGCCGAGTTCGGTGGCCCTTTCCCTGTGGCGGGGACGGATGCCGCGCAGCTGGTCGCCGACCTCGCGAGGCGTGCCGACCCAGGCCTGGTCGCGATCCCAGGCGGGCGGTTCTTCGGATTCGTGATCGGCGGGACCCTCCCGGCGGCGCTCGGAGCGGATTGGCTGGTGTCCGCCTGGGACCAGAACAGCGGATCGAGCACGATGACCACGGCCACGGTGGCGCTGGAACGCGTTGCCGGCCAGTGGCTGTGCGAGCTCCTCGGGCTGCCGACGGGCGCCTCGGTGGGGTTCGTGACCGGCGCCCAGGTGTCGAACTTCGTCTGCCTCGCCGTCGCGCAGCACGCGGTGCTGCGCCGGGTGGGCTGGGATCTCGCCGAGCGCGGGCTTCGCGAGGCACCTCACGTGCGACTGGTCGTCGGCGAGCACCGTCACGCATCCATCGACCGTGGGGCGCGGTTCTGCGGGATCGGCTCGCAGGAGCTGGTCGTCGTCGCGGCCGACGATCAGGGCCGGATGATCCCGACCGCGCTGGCGGCGGCGCTGGAAGGATCCGAGACCTCCCCGACGATCGTGTGCCTGCAGGCCGGTGAGGTGCACACCGGCGCGTTCGACCCGTTCGACGAGCTCATCCCGATCGCGCGCGCACACGACGCGTGGGTGCACATCGACGGTGCGTTCGGGCTGTGGGCCGCGGCATCCGCTCGCCTCCGCCCGCTCGTCACGGGTTTCGCGGCCGCCGATTCGTGGACGACCGACGCGCACAAGACCCTCAACGTGCCGTACGACTGCGGCATGGCGATCGTGCGCGACCCGGCCGACTCGATCGCGATGTTCCGCACCGGCGGGGACTACCTGATGTACACCGGGCTCGACCCGTGGGATGTGACCCCCGAGCTCTCCCGCCGGGCGCGCGGCGTGCCGGTCTGGGCGGCGCTGCGGAGCCTGGGGCGTACCGGCGTGTCCGAACTCGTGGAGCGGCTCCATGACAACGCCCTGGCGATGGCGGCTGGGCTGCGCGCGATCGACGGCGTGACGGTCGTGAATGACGTCCCGTACACCCAGGTCATGTTCCGGCTCGACGACGACGCCGCGACGCGAGAGCTCGGCGCCGCGATCCTCGCCGAGGGGACCGCGGCGCTCACCGGCGCGGAGTGGCAGGGGCACGCGGTGCTGCGCTGCTCGATGTCGTCGTGGGCGACCACTACGTCGGACATCGACCGGACCCTGGAGGCGTTCCGTCGGCTGATCGGCGCCGGATGACGCCACGGGTCACGCGGCGATCTTGACCAGCGTGCGCAGGTTGCGGTTGGTGGTGCGGGACTTGTAGGCGGCCTTGGCCAGCACCTTCGCGAACGCCGTGTCGGTCGACGAGCCCTTGGGCGGGTTCCAGTACACGACACCGGGTCCGGGTGCGACGGGATCGATGGCACGGTCGACGGATGCCGCGGCCTCGGCCAGCTCGTCGCGAGTGGCCGTGTCCACGCAGAACACCACCCAGGGCTGGCGAGCAGCGTCCGCCTCGTCGAACGGGAACTTCGCGATCGCCCGCTCGAGTTCGGCGAGGGTGACGAGCACGATCCACGCGTCGTACCCGAATCGCTCGCGCAGCGCCGTCTCGATCAACGATTTGAGCGCCGCTCGGGCGCCGGTGGCGGCATCCGTCTCGAACCTGACGTTGCCGCTTGCGAGGAAGGTGCGCACCTCGGCGAAGCCGAGCGAGTCGCGGAACAGCGCGGCGAGATCGGCGTTGCGGATCGTGATGCCGCCGACGTTCACCCCGCGCAGGAGCGCGACCCAGCGGGTCATGTCAGAGGGCGAACTCGAAGCCGAACCGCGACGACAGCAGCGCGACGAGGTCGCGCGGCATCTTCGTGAGGTAGGCGGGCGCCGGCGCCAGGGTCTCCGCCGACCCGATGAACGGGAAGTAGATCGGCCCCTCGGTCGTCGCCTCGATCTGATCCCGCACGGCGACGATCTCCGAGCCGATCCGCCGCAGCGACCGCAGCGAGATCGGCGAGGCCAGGCGCAGCGCGTCGCTGACCGGCATCCGCCAGTGCGGCATTGCGGTTCCGTGCCGTGACAGCACACTCTCGCCCATCGGTCCGAGCACCCGGCCCCACGCGCCGATACCAGGGGTCGCAAGGGTGCGGTCCCAGACGAAGAGCGTGTCGCCCGGCTCGGTGAACCCGACGAGTTCGTGCGACCACTCGAACCGCCGGTCGTCGGAGGCCTTCGGCGCACTGAGGGCGTCGCCCACGATTCCCCGCGACGGCGCGATCATCCAGTAGCGCTCTTCCGGGTGCTCGCCCCACCACTCGTTGATCGCCATGTGTGAAATGTAGTCGCTGTCTATGCCGTCAGATCACGCGGCCGCGCGGACTCGGGCGAGGAATCTTTCGTGGAAGCGCGTCTCGCCGGAAACCTCGGGGTGGAAGGACGTGCCGAGGAGGCTCCCCTGCTCGACGGCGACGACGCCGATCCCCGGAAGCGCGGCGAGCGTAGTCGCGCGCGGACCCACTTCGGTGACGAGGGGTGCGCGGATGAAGGTCGCCTGCACCGGAGCGCCGTCGAATCCGTCGACCGACACCTCCGTCTCGAACGAGTCGATCTGGCTGCCGAAGGCGTTGCGGGCGACGACGACGTCGAGGCCCCCGAAGGTCTCCTGCCCGTCGATGGCGCCGGTGATGCGGTCGGCGAGCATGATCAGCCCCGCGCACGTGCCGTACATCGGCATTCCCGCGGCGATCGCCGCCCGGACGGGCGCCTGCATGTCGAACGCGCGAGCGAGCTTGTCGATGACGCTCGATTCACCGCCCGGGATCACGAGGCCGTCGACGGCCGCCAATTCGGCCGGCCGCCGCACCAGGGAGACTTCGGCGCCGAGTCCGCGAAGGACCTGGGCGTGCTCGCGCACGTCTCCCTGGAGGGCGAGGATGCCGACGTGTACGCGCCTCGACATGCTCAGGGCGGTTACCAGCCGCGCTCGGCGAGGCGGTGGGGTGCGGCGAGGTCGGTGACGTTGATGCCGACCATCGCCTCGCCCAGGCCCCGTGAGACGTCGGCGATGACCTTGGCGTCGTCGTAGAAGGTCGTGGCCTTCACGATCGCGGCGGCACGCTCAGCCGGGTTGCCCGACTTGAAGATGCCGGAGCCGACGAACACGCCGTCCGCGCCGAGCTGCATCATCATCGCGGCATCCGCCGGCGTCGCGACGCCACCGGCGACGAAGAGCACAACGGGAAGCTTGCCGGTCTCGGCGATCTCGGCGACGAGGTCGTAGGGCGCCTGGAGCTCCTTGGCGGCGACGTACAGCTCGTCCTTCGTGAGCGAACGCAGCACGTTGATCTCGCCGAGGATCTTGCGGATGTGCTTGGTGGCCTCGGAGACGTCGCCGGTGCCGGCCTCGCCCTTGGAGCGGATCATCGCCGCGCCCTCGTTGATGCGGCGGAGCGCCTCGCCGAGGTTGGTCGCCCCGCAGACGAAGGGGACCGTGAAGCCCCACTTGTCGATGTGGTTCACGTAGTCGGCGGGAGAGAGCACCTCGGACTCGTCGATGTAGTCGACGCCGAGCTCCTGCAGCACCTGCGCCTCGACGAAGTGCCCGATGCGGGCCTTCGCCATCACCGGGATCGAGACGGCCTCGATGATGCCGTCGATCATGTCGGGGTCGCTCATCCGCGAGACGCCGCCCTGCGCGCGGATGTCGGCCGGCACGCGCTCGAGGGCCATCACGGCGACCGCTCCGGCGTCTTCGGCGATCTTCGCCTGCTCGACGGTCACGACGTCCATGATGACGCCGCCCTTGAGCATTTCGGCGAGGCCGCGCTTGACCCGGCTGGACCCCGTGGCGGAGGTGGAGCCGGACTGGGGGTTGCGGGAGGTGCTGTCGGTCATAACTCTCGATTCTAGTTCGCGCCGGATGCCGCGCCCGCCGTGCGGGCGGGCCGATGGGAGACGACTGGACCGGGTTTCAGTCCTGCCACGCGTCGGCGATGGCTCGACGCACGTCACCCAGCAGCTGAGGAAGCGCCTTGGTCTTCGCGATGATCGGGAAGAAGTTCGCGTCGGTGGCCCAGCGCGGCACGATGTGCTGATGCAGGTGGCCTTCGATGCCGGCACCCGCGACCTGGCCCTGGTTCATGCCGATGTTGAAGCCGTCGCAGTGCGACGTCGTCCGCACGACCTGCATCGCGCGCTGGGTGAGCGCGGCGATCTCGGCGACCTCCTCAGTGGTCGCCTCGTCGTACAGCGCGACATGGCGATACGGGCACACCAGCAGATGGCCGGAGTTGTACGGAAAGAGGTTCAGCAGCACGTAGGCGGTGCGGCCGCGATGCACGATGAGGCCGTCCTCGTCGGACAGCCCAGGGGCTGCGCAGAACGGGCACGTCTTGCGCAGCGGCTCCGGTCCCGCCTGGATGTAGGCCATCCGGTGCGGGGTCCACAGTCGCTGGAATTCGTCGGGGACACCAGGCAGCTCGGCGGCGGAGATGAGCTCCGCGTCGTCAGTCACCTGCCGGTCCCTGAGCCGCAACCGGTCCCTGAGCGCCGACCGGTCCCTGAGCCCGTCGAAGGGTCACGCCAGATCCTCCGCGGTGTCCACCAGCGCACGCGTGCTGATCGCGCCGAGGATGCGCGCGACGGCCTCGTCGATCGGCACGCCGTTCTGCTGGGTGCCGTCGCGGAAGCGGAACGAGACGGTTCCGCCGGCACGGTCCTGCTCCCCCGCGATCAGCTGCAGCGGCACCTTCTGCGTCGTGTGCGTGCGGATCTTCTTCTGCATCCGATCGTCGCTGTGGTCGAGTTCGGCGCGCACGCCCTCGGCCTTGAGCCGGTCGACGACTGCGCCGAGGTAGTCCGCATACTCCTCGGCGACCGGGATGCCGACGACCTGCACGGGCGACAGCCACACCGGGAACGCACCTGCGTAGTGCTCGAGGAGGATCGCGAAGAACCGCTCGATCGAGCCGAAGAGGGCACGGTGGATCATGATCGGCCGCTTCTTCTGGCCGTCGCGATCGGTGTACTCGAGCTCGAACCGCTCGGGCAGGTTGGGGTCGACCTGCACAGTGGACAGCTGCCACGTGCGGCCGATCGCATCCTTCGTCTTCAGGTCGATCTTCGGCCCGTAGAAGGCTGCCTCACCCGGGACTTCGGTCAGCTTGAGACCGCTGGCGATCGCCACATTGCGGAGAGCGTTCGTCGAGTACTCCCAGAACTCGTCGCTGCCGATCCACTTCGCCTTCTCGTCGTCGCGCATCGAGAGTTCGAGCTCGAAGTCCTCGAGACCGAAGTCGCGCAGCATCGAGATGACGAAGTCGAGCACGCGGGTGGCCTCGCCTTCGAGCTGCTCGGGGGTGACGAACAGGTGCGAGTCGTCCTGCGTGAAGCCCCGCACGCGAGTGAGGCCGTGCAGCGCTCCGGAGAGCTCGTTGCGGTAGACGGTGCCGTTCTCGGCGAGGCGCATCGGCAGGTCGCGGTAGCTGCGGGCGCGCTCCTTGTAGATGAGGATGTGCATCGGGCAGTTCATCGGCTTCAGGTAGTAATCGACGCCGTGCTTGGTGATCTCGCCGTGCTCGTCCCGCTCCTCGTCGAGGTGGACCGGCGGGAACATCCCCTCCTTGTACGTCACGAGGTGGTTCGACTGCAGGAAGAGATCCCGCTTCGCGATGTGCGGGGTGTACACGTAGGTGTAGCCACCGGAGATGTGGCGCCGACGGGCATGCTGCTCCATCTCGCCGCGGATGATCCCGCCGCGAGGGTGCCACACCGACAGGCCGGAGCCGATCTCCTCCGGGAACGAGAAGAGGTCGAGTTCACGCCCGAGCTTGCGGTGATCGCGCTTCGCCGCCTCTTCGAGCCGCTGCTGGTAGGCACGCAGCTCGTCTTTCGTCGGCCAGGCGGTGCCGTAGATGCGCTGGAGCTGGGGGTTCTTCTCACTCCCCCGCCAGTAGGCGCCGGCGACGCGGGTGAGCGCCCAGCCGTTGCCGATCATGCGGGTGCTGGGCACGTGCGGGCCGCGGCAGAGGTCCTTCCAGACCGTCTCGCCGTCGCGGTTCACGTTGTCGTAGATCGTCAGCTCGCCGGCGCCGACCTCGACAGACGCGCCCTCGACCTTTGCGGTCGCTGAGCTTGCGGCGTCGGTCCCTGAGCCTGTCGAAGGGCCCTTGAGACCGATGAGCTCGAGTTTGAACGGCTCGGCGGCGAGCTCGGCACGGGCCTGCTCGTCGGTGACGACCCGGCGCACGAAGCGCTGGCCCTCCCGGACGATGCGCGCCATCTCCTTGTCGATCACCTTGAGGTCATCGGTGCTGAAGGGCTGCTCGACGCCGAAGTCGTAGTAGAAGCCGTCGGTGATCGGCGGGCCGATGCCGAGGTTCGCCTGCGGGTTGATCCGCTGGACGGCTTGCGCGAGCACGTGCGCCGTCGAGTGGCGCAGGATGCCGAGACCGTCGGCGCTGTCGATCGTGACCGGTTCGACGGCATCCGTCGCGGCGACAGTCGTCGCGAGGTCTTTCAGTTCGCCGTTCACGCGCAGCGCGATGACGGATCGGTCGGGGAACAGGGCGAATCCGTCGGCGGGATAGGACACATCCGACGAGATGGGGGCGTCAGTCAAGGGGACTCTCCAGAAGCTGGCTCGACCTCCAGGCTATCCTCCGCGGGGCATGCGGACATGCAGATCTCCTGCGTGCGCGGCTGCGAAGCGTTCGTCACATCATGGCGTCAGGTGTTTGAGTGCTTCACGACGGCTCAGCGGGCTGAGCTCGTGTGTGGCGACGTAGCCGCGGACCCAGTCCGGATCGACGCGCGCGTACTCGCGGAGCGCCCAGCCGATCGCCTTCCGGATGAAGAAGTCGGTGTCGGGCCGATTCGGCTCGATGAGCCCGGCCAGCAGCTCGCGGTCGACGCGGTCGCGGCGCCCCAGCTGGGAGAGGATCGCGATCCGCCGCACCCACAGCTCGGCATCCGTGCTCCAGCGGCGCAGCAGGTCGGCGGTCTCGCGGGGCAGCACGTCATGCAGTTCGGCGAGGCGATGGGCGAGCTCGTCGGTGATGTCCCACCACCGGCCGGTTCGCACCATGTGCTCAATCAGCGTGACGTTCTCCCATTGCGCTCTCGTCGGGCGCAGTCCGAGCAGCAGCATGCCCGCGTAGCGCTCTTCGCGGTGCGATGCGTCATCCCACAGTTCGGATGCCGCGGCCCGCAGGATGGCGGCATCCGTGGTCTGCGAAGCCGCCGTGCGGACGAGGCGTCGCACCTCCGGAAGCGTGACGCCCAGGAAGGGCATCTCGGACTTCATGTAGGCCTGCTGGCCCGGCGCGCGCGCAGGATCCGCCGCTGCCCGCAGCGCCTCTCTGACGACCTCGACGATCTCCGGCATGACGACGCCCCCGGCTACCCGTCCGTGGACAGCGTGTAGTCGCCCTCGGCGCAGCCGGTCACGCTCCAGCCGCCCGCGACCTTGGTCGTCTCGACCTCGGTGACACCGGTGGTCTCGACGTTCGGCTCCGTCGAGCCGGGGACCCACACCTCGAGTCCGCAGCCCCCGTCGTCCGTGGTGCCGGCGAGCGCGACATCCGCTCCCTCCGCGGTGAGCGACGTGAGCACCCCGGGGGCACTGCGCGGGTAGGCGCGGCTGAGGATCTCGAGCAGGTCGTCGCGGGGGGCGGCGTCCTCGCCGGTGGTGCAGTCCTGGCGCATGAGCGAATCGGTCATGTCGTTGATGCCGCCCTGCGGGTCACCACAGGCCTGCTTCCACACCCAGTAGGCGCTGCCGAGGATGTACTCGTCCTCGAGGTCGGCGTAGCGAGTGAGGCGCTGCACGCGATCGGCGTCATCACCCCAATAGCCGTTCTCGCCCGACCACAGCGGCATGCCGAAGCTGTCCGCCGCGCGCGTAGCCAGCTCGAACTGGCGCTCCATCGAGACGATCGGCGGCAAGCCGAGCGAGCGGTCCATCGTGATCGATTCGGCGTACATGTGCGGCGAGTACACGAGGTTGGTGTCGCTGGTGAACCCGGGTGTGGGGCCGCTGTCGAACCCCAGCCCCGACCACAGGATGCTCGGCTCGATGAAGACGATCTGCGGGGCGCCCTCGGCGCGGATCGCGTCGATCGCCCGGTCGTAGAAGCGGCCGAGCAGGAAGGATGTCGTCACCGGCGCGGTCTCGCCGAAGCCCGGCTCATTCAGCAGGTCGTACCCGGCGACGGCGGGCTCGTCGTGGAACAGCGCCGCGAGCTTCGCCCAGGTCGCGACGAGGGAACCCTGGACTCCGTCGGTGTCGAAGTAGAAGTTCTGGAACGCACGGTCACCGGCCGGCGAGATGTCGCGGCCCTGGAACTGGCAGCGCGGAGCCCCATCCGTGCGAGTCGCCCACACGGGTGCGCCGTCGTAGCCCCACATCGGGTCGGTGCCCGGTCGGCATTGCGTCCCCTCCGGCGTGCCCTCGTTCCACCAGCCGTCCTGGTGCATGTCGAGCACGGTGTAGATCCCGTACTTCTTCGCCCAGTGGACAGCCTCGGTGATCTGGTCCACGTAGGTCTGATCCAATTCGCCGCGCTCGGGCTCGAGCGCCGACCACGAAAGCCCCAGCCGCACGACGTTGAAGCCCTGCTCGGCGATGGCGGCGAAGTCGTCCTCGGTGAGCGGCCGGGTGTCTTCGACGTCGGCACGGGGACGGTAGAAGTGCACGAGCTGATTCACGTTCACGCCGCGCAGCAGCACCTCGTTGCCGTTTCCGTCGGCGATGACATCGTCGTCAGCGCGCAGGAAACCGACCGGGACGTCTTCGGCGGGTGCCTGCGGGGTGGCGGCCGCTCCCGGCACAGGGGCGGTGAGCGTGACGGTCACCGCGAGCACCGCGACGACCCCGGCTGCCAGCTGAAGCACGCGGGTGCCTCGACGTGTGCGCATGCGATCCGCCAGGATTGCGGTCAGTCCGACGATCCAGCCGAGGCACGCGCCATAGGCGAGACCGTCGGCGACGGCGATGTACGCGGCCATGAGCGGCCAGATGTCGCTCTGGATCCCGTCGACCACGACGACCACGATCGCCTGGACGACGCCCACGATTCCACCCGCGACGAGCGCCGCAAGCCATCCGCCGAGCACACCGGGCACGCGAACCCGCATCCACCGCAGGCTGAGCGCGGTCACGACGGCGATGAGCACCATCGCCACGAGGACGGAGAGGATGCCGCGATCCGGCCGGGCAGCGGGAACACCGGGTGCGTACACGACGCCGGTCCACCACAGGCCGGCTAGGAGCGGCGTGACC
>NZ_JBFUFC010000146.1:0-9645 GCF_056403635.1 Microbacterium sp. P2_F9
GGCACGGCGACCGGCGGGGCCGCCCGCGCGGGCATCCGCGTCCTCGAACCCGGGCTGCTCGCCACGCTGCAGGATCTGGGGCGTCCGGGTGCGGCATCCGTCGGCGTATCGACCTCCGGAGCGCTCGACCGTGGCGCCCTGCGCACCGCCAACCGGCTGGTGGGCAACCCCGAAGACGCGACGGTGATCGAGGTGACGATGGGCGGCTTCCGGGCGACGGCCGATGCCGACCTGTGGTTCGCGGTGACCGGCGCGTGGGGGAGCATCCGCCTCGGCGGCGTGGCGATCGACCTGTACGACGCCCATCGCTGGCCGGCCGGCACCGAGCTGCATCTCGACTGGTTCGGTCATGGCGCCCGCGCCTACCTCGCTGTCCGCGGTGGGCTCGACGGACCCGTGACGCTCGGCTCCCGCGCCACCGACATCCTCGCCGGCCTCGGCCCTCGTCCCCTCCGCGCGGGAGACGCCGTGCCGGTCCGCGGCGACGCGGTCGTGCCGATCCCGGCTGCCGTCCTCGCGCCGTGGGGCAGCCCGCGCGACGACGAACTCGTGGTGGAGCTCGCCCCAGGTCCGCGCGGCGACTGGTTCACGGCATCCGCCCACCGCACGCTGTTCGAGACCGTGTGGACCGTCTCGAACAGCGCCGACCGCATCGGCCTGCGCCTGGACGGCCCCGCGCTCGACCGTGCGCGCGACGGCGAGCTGCCGAGTGAGGGCATGGTCCCAGGGGCCATGCAGGTCTCGCCGAGCGGGCAGCCGACGATCCTGCTCGCCGACGGTCCGGTGACCGGGGGCTACCCGGTCATCGCGGTGGTGACGGATGCCGGACTCGACCTGCTCGCGCAGGCTCGGCCGGGCACCCGCGTCCGGTTCCGCCACGCACGGCCCACCTGAATCCGGTTTCAGGCGTCGTCGATGTTCGCGAGCGCGAACTCCGCGGCCTCGAGCGCGGACATCTCCCGCCCGCGGCGCATGGCCTCGCGCACCGCGGCCTGCTCGGCCGGTGCGGTCGCGGCGTCGAGATAGCGCAGATGGTAGACGAACTGCGCGGTGTCGTACATCGTGATCCGCTGTCTGATCGTCTCGGCGGCGCCGGCGAGGGTCGCGGCGACCACCACGTCTCCCTGCGACGCGGCGACCGCGCACAGACCCTCGACGGCGTAGGCGATCCCCTCCTCGTGATCCAGGCTCATCGACCGGCGCATGGTCTCGATGAATCCGCGGGTGGCGACCTTCGTGTCGCCCCCGAGCAGCCGCATGCGGGCGAGGTGGTGCCGCGCCACCGTCTGGGTGAACGGATCGTCCGCCGACGCGAGTGCCGCCTCGAACCGTCTGGTCGCCTCGACGGAGTCGCCGATGGCCCACGCGACGCGGCCCAGCGCGATGAGAGCCAGGGTCTCTCCCCAGCGCAGACCCTGCCGGCGAAGGCTCGCGGCGCTGCTTTCGAGCAGCGGGATCACCTCGCTGACGGGCTGGCCGAGAGTCGCCCGGGCAAGGCCCTCCGTCGCGTGCGCCATCGCCGCCCCGGCGTCGTCGCCGGTCGCGGCGAAAAGATCCGCGGCTTCCTGAAGACCCGCGAAGACCTCCGCGCCTTTGTCGGTCGTCCACATCTCCGACCACAGGTAGTAGAAGCGCGCGACCGCCCTGGCATGATCCGAGGGCTCCGGCACGCGCGCGAGCAGCTCTTCCATCCACAGTCGGACCTCGTAGAACAGCCCGCGCAGCCACCAGTACAGGTAGAGGCGCCACGCGATGTCAGTCGCGATGTCCGCGTCGCCGACATCGGTGAGATGCCGCACCGCGGTGCGCAGGTTGCCCCGCTCCAGGTCGAGTCGTGCCGCAGCCACGCGCTGCCCTGGCCCGGTGAGCTCGGGGGCGACGCGACGAGTGAGGGCATCGATGTAGCGAGCGTGCGCATCCCGCATCGCGCGCTCCTCGCCGCGCTCCACGAGCTGCTGGACGGAGTATTCGCGCACCGTGGCAAGCATCGCGAACACAGCCTCCCCGCCCACATCGGACTGCGACACGAGCGAACCGTCGATCAGGGCTTCGAGTGCGCCCACCGCGCGGGCCGCCCACACTCGCCCCACCCCGATCGCATCGACCGCGTCCAGAGTGAACCCGGCGGAGAAGACCCCGAGATCCCACAGCAGGAGCCGCTCATCCTCCTCGAGGAGTCCCGTCGACCACTCGATCGTCGCGGCCAGGGTGCGCTGGCGTCCCGGGATGTCCCGACTCGAGTCGACGAGCAGACGCAGTTTCGAGTCGAGGCGCTGCAGCACCGCCGCGGGGGTCAGGAGCCTCATCCGGGCTGCCGCGAGCTCGATCGCGAGCGGCAGGCCGTCGAGCGCCTGGCAGACGGCCACCACGGCCGGCGTGTTCCCTGCCGTGAGCGCGAAGTCCGGTTTCATAGCCCGGGCACGTTCGACGAAGAGCTCCACTGCGGGTGATCCGGCGGCGCGGGAGACGGACCCGGGCGCGGCGGCATCCGTCGCAGCCAGCGGCGGCACCTCGTAGACCCGCTCCCCGCGGATGCGCAGCACGATCCGGCTGGTCACCAGGAATACGGCGTCGGGTGCGAGCGTGTACAGTCGCACGACCTGGGCGGCGGCATCGACGATCTGCTCGAAGTTGTCGAGCACGATGAGCATGCGCCGCCCGTGCAGCGCGAGCGCGAGTCGATCGTCGAGCGGTCGCTCGCTCGCATCGCGGATGCCGAGTCCGTACGCGATCGTCGGGAGCAGCAGGTCCGGCTCGAGCACGTTCTCGAGCGCGATGAACACCGTTCCGTCCGGGAAGGCGGGCTCGGCGGCAGAGGCTGCTTCGATCGCCAGGCGGCTCTTGCCGATCCCGCCGGGGCCGAGGAGCGTCACGACGCGATGACGGCCGCTCGTGACCAACTCGAGGACGTCGGCCACTTCGCGGTCGCGTCCGATGATCCGCGAATACGCCGGCGGCATGCGGACGGCGGCACTCGCGGGCGGCGCTGTCGACGCCTGGGCGGCTGCGGCGTCGAAGCGCTCGGCCAGCAGCGTCGCGAGGTCGCCGACAAGCTGCTCCTCGAGCTGCTCGGGGGTCTCGAAGGGGAGGTAGGCCGCCGTGTCGTCCGCCCGGATGCGGTCGATCAACTCGTTCAGGCGGTCGTCGCGGTGTGCCGACGCCTTGATGTAGATGAGCTTCGGCATCGCCTGCGGCGCCAGGTTGTACTCGTCCTCCAGCCCCGAGACGTCCTCGTCGGGCGCGACCCACCCATAGCTGTCCGCATAGATGCCGACGAAGACATCCGACTGAGCCAGGTACGAGCGGTACAGCTCGCGCGGGGGATGCGGACGAGCGCCGAGCTCGAACATCACCGGGGCGAGGCGGAGCCGCTCGATCGCGCCACGCGCTGCCCGCCGCTCATCGGCGAGCTCCTTCAGGGTCGAGCTCACGAAGACACGGATGCGCTGATCCGGGGTGCGGATGACAGCCGGGGCCTCGGTCACGGCGAGATCACCACTCGGCGAGGGACTTGTGGATCGCACCGACGTCCGCCTCGGGCATCGCCAGGGCGATCGCCTCGGCGACGGAGAGCTCCGCGCCCCGCCGCTCCCCGGCGGCGACCGCCTTCGCATCGGTGGCGCGCATCGCGTCGAGCTGCGGCGTGTGCACGCGGAACGCCTCCGCGTCGAAGACGCCGATGCGATGGCGGATGGCGGCAGCAGCCGCGGACAGCGCGCCTGCTCGCTCCCCGTCGCCGCGGGCCGCGGCCACCGTGCACAGCCCCTCCAGCCCGTACGCGATGCCCTCTTCATGGTGCAGGCGGATCGAGACGAGGAGGGTGCGGATGCACGCCTCTTCGGCGGCCTCGACCTCGCCGCGCACGAGCAGGAGGCGCGCCTGATGATTGCCGGCGACCGAGAGCGTGAACAGGTCGCCGCTGGCCTCGGCGATCTCGATAGCGCGGCTGAAGTGGGCGAGCGCCTCGTCGCGCTGGTCGAGCAGCCAGGCCAGCCGCCCCTGCGAGACCTCGGTGATCCCCTCGGCCCAGGTGTTGCCGAGCGCGTGCAGGCGCTCCACCGCCTGGCCGAGTTCCCGCCGCGCCTTCTTCACGTCCGGCATCGGCAGGGAGAGCCGCGCCGTGGCCCGCGCCGCGATCGCCATCGCCGAGGCGTCCCCGTCGCCGCTCTCGGCGAAGAGCCGCACACACTCGCCGAGCCCGGCGACGACACCTTCCGACGGGCGCTGCCACATCTCGCCCCACAAGGCGAGGAACCAGGCCACCGCACGGGTGTGCTGGGTGATCGGCAGCTCCTTGGCGAGCAGTTCGAGCATCCACACCCGCACCTCTGCGAAGAAGCCCGCGATCCACCAGTAGATGAGCAGGCTCCACGCGTAGTCGCCGGCGTCGTCGAGGCGATCGGTGTAGACCAGGTGCCGCACGGCCGCCCGCAGGTTCGGCAGCTCCAATCCGAGCTGCGCCACCGCCTCGGCCTGGCCGGTGCCACGCAGCTCGGGCGCGAGCCGGGCGACGAGACCGCGGTAGTAGTCCGCGTGCGCGGCGCGGAGCACATCGGCGTCGCCGCGCGCCTTGAGCCTGCCCAGCGCGTACTCGCGCACGATCGCGAGCAGCGAGAAGACCGCGCGTCCGTCGATCTCGAGCTGCTTGACGAGGGAGCCGTCCACCAGGGCGGCGAGACTCTCGAGTCCCCGCCCTTCCCATGGGCGCCCGACGCCGAGCGCCTCCACGGCCTCGAGGCTGAAGCGCGTCGCGAACACGCCGAGGTCTTCGAGCAGCTCCCGGTGCACGTCGGGGAGCAGGCTCATGCTCCAGTCGATCGTCGCCCGCATCGTGCGATGCCGTTCCGGCAGGTCGCGCACGGCGGCCGTCAGCAGCGGCAGGCTCTGCTCGAGGCGCTGGGCGATCCCGTGCGGATTGAGCAGCCGGACCTTCGCCGCCGCGAGCTCGATCGCAAGGGGCAGGCCCTCGAGCCGCTGGCAGATCGCGGCGATGTCCGCCGCGTTGTCCTCGGTGATCGTGAAGCCGGGCTTGACGGCTTCGGCGCGGTCGACGAAGAGCATGCAGGCCGGGGAGCGCAGCACGCGGTCGAGGGTTGCGAGGGCTCCGGCATCCGGAATCGCCAGCGCGGCGACGTCGTACAGCTGCTCGCCCCTGATCCGCAGCACGATCCGGCTGGTGACGAGGAATTTCGCCGTCGGCGCCGCCGCGGACAGGCGCGCCAGCACCGGGGCGGCATCGACGATCTGCTCGAAGTTGTCGAGCGCGACCAGCACGCGGCGGCCCGCCAGGGCGTGCGCGATGCGTTCTTCGAGCGGGGCTTCGCCGTTGTCCCGGATGCCGAGCGCGTACGCGATCGCCGGCACGAGCAGACCCGGCTCGAGCACGCCTTCGAGCAGCACGAAGTAGACGCCGTCGGGGAAGAGGTCCTCGCTCGCGTGGGCGATCTCGATGGCGAGACGGCTCTTCCCGATGCCGCCGGGGCCGAGCAGGGTGACGATGCGGCTGTCGCCGGCGAGGAGCGCGCGCACCCGGGCGAGGTCGTCCGCGCGGCCGATCGTCGCCGTGTAGGGGACCGGGATCCGGGCGATGGGGGTGGCGCCCGCGGCGGGGCCGTCCGCCTGGGGCGACGTCCGGGATTCGTCGAAGCGCTCGGCGAGCAGAGTGGCCAGGTCGCCGGCGACCTGGTCCTCGAGATCGGCGGCGGTGACGAACGGGAGGTAGGCCGCGGTGTCGTCCGAGCGGATCCGGTCGATCAGCTCGTCCAGGCGCGCATCGCGGTGTTCCGACGCCTTGATGTAGATGAGCTTCGGCATCGATGAGGGGGCGAGGTTGTACTCGTCCTCCAGGCCCGAGACCGACTCGCCGGGTGCGACCCATCCGTAGCTCTCGCCGTAGATGCCGACGAAGACGTCGGACTGCGCGAGGTAGGCGCGGTACAGCTCGCGGGGCGGATGCGGACGGGCGCCGAGCTCGAACATGACCGGGGCAAGACGCAGTCGCTCGATCGCCGAGCGCACCGCCTGTCGTTCGTCGGCGAGTTCGCGCAGCGTCGAGCTCACGAACACCCGCAGATGCTGGTCGGGCGTGCGGATGGTGTCACGCGTTCGGTCGATCATCGTTCCCCCACGTTCGGGCCCTCCCCAGGGCCATCGAAACCTGCATCGCCTTTGACGTCATCGGTGCGCGAGCTGGTCCGGCGCCGGAGTGTCGTCGCCGTCCGGCAGCGCCAGCGCCACCGCTTCGGCGAGGCTCAGCTCCGCGCCGGCGCTCTCGCCGGCCGCCAGACCCCCCGGGTCGTGTTCGCGCAGCGCGGCGAGGTGCTGCGTCTGCATGAGCAGTGTCTGCACCTCGAGAATGCCGGTGCGCTGGCGCACCGTCGCGGCCGCCGTGGCTAACGCGCCGGTGCGCCAGGCATCGCCCCGCGCGGCGGCGACCGCGCAGATGCCCTCCAGGCCGTACGCCATGCCCTCCTCCCAGTGGAGTCGGGCCGACAGCCGCAGCACCTCGATGAACCCCGTCTCGGCGACCGCCTCGTCACCGCGGATGAAGTTCAGGCGCGACTGCRGATTCCCCGCCATGACATTCGTGAAGAGGTCGTCTCCGGCGCGGGCGATGCCCAGTGCCCGATCCAGATGCTCCTGCGCCTCGTCGAGCTGCCCCCTGATCCAGCAGAGTCGTCCGAGCACGACCTCGGTGCTCGCTTCGCCCCAGGTGTTGCCGAGGTCGTGCAGGGTCGCCGCCGCCGTGCGCAGCTCGTCGGCCGCGGCATCCGCGTCCAGTCCAGGGAACTGCATGCGCGCCGTGGCTTTGGCGGTCGTCGCCATCGCGGCGGCCTCTTCGTCGCCGCTCTCGCGGAACAGGCGCACGCAGTCATCGAGACCCGCGACCACCTGATCGGAGGGGTGCTGCCACATCTCGCCCCAGCGCACGAAGAAGCAGGCGATGCCCTTCGTGCGCGCGCTGAGCGTCTGCTGCTTTCCCTGCAGCTCCTGCATCCAGCGGCGCACCTCGGCGAACGACCCGGCGATCCACCAGTAGATCAGCAGGCTCCAGGCGAACTCCGCGGCCTCGTCGAGCCGGTCGGTCCAGATGAGGTGCCGCACCGCCGCGCGCAGGTTCGGCAGCTCGAGCTCGAGCTCGATGACGGCATCCGCCTGCCCGGTGCCGCGGAGCCGGGGGCCGAGGCGTCCAACGTACGCCGCGTAGTAGTCGGCGTGGAGGGCCCGCACCCGGTCCGCATCGCCGCGGGCGCGAAGGCGCCCGAGCGCGTATTCCCGCACGATCGCGAGCATCGAGAACACGACGCGGCCGTGCACGTCGGTCTGCTTGACGAGGGATCCGTCCACGAGCGCGGCGAGGGCGTCGATGACCTGTCCGTCCCACGAGCGCCCTGCGCCGATCGCCTCCACGGCGTCGAGGGTGAACCTCGTCGCGAACACGCCGAGATCCTCGAGCAGATCGCGTTCGGCATCCGTGAGCAGGCCGACGCTCCACTCGATCGTCGCGCGCATGGTCCGGTGCCGCTCGGGCAGGTCGCGTGAAGCGGCAGACAGCAGCGGCACGCTCTGCTCGAGCCGGGCGGCGATGCCGGCCGGAGTCAGAAGACGGATCCGCGCCGCGGCGAGCTCGATCGCGAGCGGAAGGCCCTCGAGGCGCCGGCAGATGTCCGCGATGTCGGCGGCATTGTCGGGGGTGACGTCGAACCCGGGCTTGACGGCCTGCGCGCGGTTCACGAACAGCGCGACCGCCGACGAGCGCGTGGCGCGGTTGAGGCTCGCCGGGAGCGACCCGGGCGGTGTCGTCAGCCGCTCCACCTCGTACACATGCTCGCCGCGGATGCGCAGCACGATGCGGCTCGTGACCAGGAAGCGGGCCAGCGGCGCGGCGCTGTAGAGGCCGACGAGCGTCGGTGCCGCCTCGACGATCTGCTCGAAGTTGTCCAGCACGATGAGCACCCGCCGATCGCGGAGCGCATGTGCGAGCCGTTCGACGATGGCGGCTTCGCCGTTGTCCCGGATGCCGAGAGCCGCTGCGATCGTCGGCAGCAGCAGCCCCGGCTCGAGCACGCCCTCCAGCGTCACGAAGTAGATGCCTGCGGGAAAGAGGTCGGCCGCCGCCAATGCGGTTTCGATGGCGAGCCGGCTCTTGCCGATCCCACCGGGGCCGACCAGGCTCACGACCCGGTGCGCGCCGCTCGCGAGGAGGTCCCGGATGGCGGAGATGTCCTCCTCCCGGCCGATCGTCGGGGTGGCCGGAGCGACCACACGTGCCGGCGGCGCGAGGTCGGGCTCCTCGTCGAAGGCCACGCCCCTGGTCTGATCGAACCGCTCGGCGAACAGGGTCGCGAGGTCTTCGGCCACGCGCTCGCGCAGCTCGTCAGCCGTCTGGAACGGCAGGTAGGCGGCGGTGTCGTCGGTGCGGATGCGCGCGATGAGCTCCGCGAGCCGATCGTCGCGCTTGTCGGATGCCTTGATGTAGATGAGCTTCGGCATCCCGCGGGGAGCCAGGTTGTACTCGTCCTCGAGTCCGGAGATCTCCTCGTCAGGCGCGACCCAGCCGTAGCTCTCCCAGTAGATCCCGACGAACACGTCGCTCTGGTGGAGGTAGGAGCGGTACAGCTCGCGCGGCGGGTGCGGGTGGGCCCCGAGCTCGAACATGACCGGGGCGAGCTGCATCCGCTCGATCGCCGCGCGCGCGGCGGCGCGCTCCTCGGCGAGTTCGCGCAGGGTCGAACTCACGAACACCCGGATCCGCTGGTCGGGCGTGCGGATCGCGGGGTGATGATCCCCAGTCATGTGCATATATTGCCCCCGCTCCGCGGTGGATGCCACGGGTTTCCGCGGATTCTGATCGCGGGAATTCAGCGGGAGGCACTTTCGGGGAGCCGCATCACGGGAGTAGCGTGCGGCTCGGCGGTGTGGGAACCGCCCGTCCGGGGGGACACACGTTTGCCGCCTTCGGGGAGGGATTCGATCATGAAACGCGTATCGATTGCGTGCGTCATCGCTCTGGGGATYGTCCTCGGCAGTGGGGGAGCCGCGATGGCGGGAGAGGTGAACGGGAACGGCGACGACATCCCCGGTGCGGGCAACGCCGCGTCGGAGTGTGCGTTCTCCGGCCTGGACACGGCCGACGACATCGAGGGGACCGGCCCTGAGGGCCAAGGCGACGACGTGTTCGCGAAGCGCGGCAACCAGAAGCACGGCTATCACGGTGTCCAGAACTTCGGCATGTTCCGCAGCGACCCCGTCGCGAAGCAGTTCGTCGTCGGGTTCAACCCCGGCATGGCCTGCCGCGGCAATATGTGACCACTCGGACAGCTGAGAGCATCTGACGGCAGCGCCTGCGCGCCCGGCCCCGCGGCCGGGTCCGCAGGCGCTGTACGTTTTCGGGGTTATACCGCAGCCTGGAGAACTTTTCAAGATTCGACTGGACACGGCGCGTCATCCGCCGTATAGTAGGTAGTTGCGCTCTTGGATTCCCCCTGCCCTCATATGGTGGTCGGCTGTGCCTGCGTGCCCCCCGCTTCTACGCCTGCGTGCGAGCGGAGTGTGGCGCCTGGCTCTCGGGGACGACGGAGCACTCCACCCTGACGACAAGGAAACGAGCCCCTGCCCGGGCCTCACGGAGGTAATCCCCTTGGC
>NZ_JBFUFC010000147.1:0-9548 GCF_056403635.1 Microbacterium sp. P2_F9
GGCCGAGGCATCCGCGTTTCGTCTCGCCTCGCATCGAGGAGCTCCGTCGTGAGCGGCACGTTCACCGTCGTGAACCCGGCCACCGCGCAGCCGATCCGCGAGATCGGGCGGGCGACGGTCGAAGACGTCGACGCCGTGATCGCGCGAGCCGTGCACATCCAGCGGGCCTGGGCGGGGATCGCGCCGGTCGCACGGGCCGACGCGTTGAGGCGCTTCGCGCGAGTTGTCGAGGAGCACGTCGAGGAATTGGCGCAGCTCGAGGTGCTGAACTCCGGGCATCCGATCGAGTCCGCGCGATGGGAGGCGTCCCACGTCGCCCAGGTGCTGAACTTCTACGCGGGGGCGCCGGAGCGCCTGAGCGGGCAGCAGATCCCGGTGTCGGGCGGGCTGGACGTGACCTTCCACGAGCCCTACGGCGTGGTCGGGATCATCGTGCCGTGGAACTTCCCCATGACCATCGCGTCCTGGGGGTTCGCTCCGGCGCTCGCCGCCGGCAACGCCGTCGTGCTGAAGCCGGCCGAGCTGACTCCGCTGACCGCGATCCGCCTGGGCGAGCTCGCACTCGAGGCGGGGCTGCCCGAGGGTCTGTTCGCGGTCGTGACCGGGTCCGGCTCGGTCGTGGGGCAGCGGTTCGTGACCCACCCGGATGTGCGGAAAGTCGTCTTCACCGGCTCGACCGAGGTCGGCGTCTCCGTCGCGGCGGGCTGCGCTCAGGGCCTCAAGCCGGTGACGCTGGAACTCGGCGGCAAGAGCGCCAACGTGGTCTTCGAGGACGCGAACCTCGAGCTGGCCGCAGCGATGGCGCCGGGCGCCGTGTTCGACAACGCAGGGCAGGACTGCTGCGCGCGCAGCCGCATCCTCGTGCAGCGGAGCGTCTACGATCGGTTCCTCGAACTGCTCGAACCGGCGGTGGCCGCATGGCGGGTGGGTGATCCTTCCCTCGAGGAGACGCAGATGGGCCCACTGATCTCGGCGTCTCACCGCTCCACCGTTGAAGGCTTCCTCGCCGGTGCGAACGTCGCCTTCCGCGGATCGGCGCCCAGCGGCGACGGGTTCTGGTTCGCGCCGACCGTCGTGCTCGCCGAGCGTGCCGACCGCATCGCGCGCGAGGAGGTCTTCGGCCCCGTCGTCGCGGTGCTGCCCTTCGAGGACGAGGAGGATGCCATCAGCCTCGCGAACGACACGATCTACGGGCTCGCGGGTTCGATCTGGACCGAGAACCTCGGCCGCGGCATCCGCGTCTCTCGCAAGATCAAGAGCGGCGTACTGTCGGTCAACTCGCACTCGTCGGTCCGCTACTGGACGCCGTTCGGCGGCATGAAGGCCTCGGGGCTCGGCCGCGAACTCGGGCCGGACGCCGCCGAGCACTTCACCGAAACGAAGAACGTCTTCTTCGCGACGGATGCCTCGTGACCGGCCGCGCCGCGGCTCTGCGGTCGCACTTCTGCCGCCCCACGACCCCGAGATTCCGCAGTGCTGAGACCAGCGGCATCCGAAACGGAGGAAACCCATGGATCTGACCCAGCGACTCAAGGACCGGGTGGCCATCATCACGGGCGGGGCGAGTGGCATCGGCCTTGCGACTGCGCGGCGCTTCGCGGCCGAGGGTGCCACGGTCGTCATCGCGGATGTCGATCCGACGGCGGGGGAGGCGGCGGCATCCGAAGTCGGCGGAGTGTTCCGCAGACTCGACGTGTCAGACGAGACGCAGGTGAATGATGTCTTCGACGCGGTGTTCGACCAATTCGGGCGCCTCGACATCGCGTTCAACAACGCCGGGATCTCGCCCGCTGACGACGACTCGATCGAGACCACGGAGCTCCCCGCATGGGATCGGGTGCAGGATGTGAACCTCAAGAGCGTCTACCTCTGCTCGCGCGCAGCGCTGCGCCACATGGTGCCGCAGGGGCGCGGCTCGATCATCAACACGGCGTCCTTCGTCGCGCTGCTGGGGTCGGCGACGTCGCAGATCAGCTACACCGCGTCCAAGGGCGGGGTGCTCGCGCTGACTCGGGAACTCGGGGTGCAGTTCGCCCGGCAGGGGATCCGGGTGAACGCCCTCTGCCCAGGTCCGGTGAACACGCCGCTGCTGCAGGAGCTGTTCGCGAAAGACCCGGAACGTGCGCAGCGGCGGCTCGTCCATGTGCCGATGGGGCGCTTCGCCGAACCCGAGGAGCTCGCCGCCGCCGTCGCATTCCTCGCCTCCGACGACGCCTCGTTCATCACCGCGTCCAGCTTCGTCGTCGACGGCGGGATCACCAACGCCTACGTCACGCCGCTCTGAGGCTGACCGTGTACCGTTCTCAGGATCGAACCCGCCGACGAGGCCTCCGGGTCTGCATTCCGCCCCACGGACGGCTGCAGTTCCTGAGTTCGGTACGGGAACGGCGGGGCACACGGTGAGCGATGCGCCGCTGCACGAGGTGCGCCGGGCCGTCTACCGACCCGTGCGCGAGGGCAACGCGCTCGAGGACACCGTCGCCCGGCTGGTGCAGACGATCCGGCTCGGCGTGGTCGCGCCGGGGGAGTCGCTGCCGCCCGAGCGGGAGCTCGCGGCGCGCTACGCGGTGAGTCGCGACACGGTGCGTGAGGCGATCCGCGAGCTCGCTGACACGGGCTTTCTGGTGCGCCGGCGCGGGCGGTATGGCGGCACCTTCGTCGCGGATCCGCTGCCTCGGCCTGCCGATCCCGGCACCGTGCCGAGCACCGAACTCGAAGACGTGCTCGGGCTCCGGCGCGTGCTCGAGGCGGGCGCCGCCCGCGCCGCAKCCGGCCGCACCCTCACGCCCGAGGCGCGCGCCGAGCTGTGGACCCGCCACGAAGAGGCCAGCGCGGCCGGCGAGACCGACTACCGGCGCCTCGACACCCTGCTGCACCTGACGATCGCAGAGGTCGCGGGCATCCCGTCCGTGGTGGCGCTCGTCGCCGAGAACCGCGCGCGGGTCAACGCCTGGCTCGACACCTTCCCGCTGCTGCCGCGCAACATCGAGCACTCGAACGAGCAGCACGAGCAGATCGTGACCGCGATTCTGGCGGGGCGAGCGGATGCCGCGGAAGCGGCGATCCTCGAACACCTGGCAGGTTCCGAGGCCCTGCTGCGCGGCTTCCTCGCCTGAGGCCAGGTGCCGGGCGCTCCCTTACGCTGGAGGGATGGCCGGTAAGAAGCGCGTGAAGAAGGTCTCGAAGAAGGAGCCGCCCGAGTTCCGCAACGTGGCGCTCGGCGACGCGCTCCAGGTGCAGGACATGGCGGCGATCGCGTTCGCGCTGCGGCACGGCCCGACAGTGGTCCCGCTCATGACGCCCGGTGCGCGCGACAACCCGCTCGACACCGGCGAGATCTGGACCTACCGCGACCCGAAGACGGGCGACGTCGCCCTGCTCCTCTTCAGTGACGCCGCGCACAAGCCCGCGAGCCTGCCGCCTGCCGTCGCGCTGCAGTCGCCAGGCGCGCTGCGTGCCTTCCTCGGCGTGTACGGCGACGAGATCACGACCGTGTTCATCGACATCGCGGGACCCCACCCGATGCAGGCCACCCCCGACGAGATCATCCGCGCGCTCGACGCCTGACGGTCAGTGGCTAGACCGCTGAGCGGATGTCGGTGTGTCCGAAGTCGTCGCCGACGAAAAGCAGCGCCTCGCGGCGCTYGGCGGCGAGTGCGTAGCTGAAGCAGTCACCGAAGTTGAGATTCGCCGGATGCCCCGACCCGCGGCCGTAGTCGTGGTAGGCCTGGCGGGCGATCTTCGCCTGCTCGGCAGTCAGCGGAACGATGTCGATCGCGAAGTCTGCGAGCACTTCGTCGAGGCCGCGCCCACTCAGAGGCCCGCGCGTGTCGGCGACGATTCCCGCTTCGACGTACGTCGCTGCCGACATGAGGCGCACCTCCGCGGCAGCGAGGGCCGCAGTGAGCGCCTCGTGGGTCGGCTCCTGACGGAGTATGGCGATGACCGCGGACGAGTCGACGATCATCGGGGAAGGCCCGTCTCGGGGTCGTAGAGGAAGTCTGGATCGGGAAGGTCCGCCATCCCGGGGACGGCCTGCCACTCCGCAACCGCCTGTCGGATCCGCCTTTCGCGCTCCGCCCGCTGGCGCTCGACGTCGAGCTCGGCGAGCTTCGCGCGCACGGCGACCTCGACGGCGGAGGTCTGGCTCACACCCAGCACCTGCGCGAGTTCGCGCACGGCGGCGTGCACTTCCTCGTTCTTGATGTTCAGGCTCATGGTAGAAGTCTACCGCCCACGTCTACCTTCGGTAGAAAGGGGTTCAGAAGTCCGGAACGCCCTCGCCTGCACTCGGCCGTCCACCGGCCCCGAGGTCGCGGAGGGCTCCCTTGAGGCTGCGAGACGAGGCGTCCACCACCGTTCGATACCCCAGCCGCTCGGCCTCGGCGCGGCGCTGCGCCGCCTGCGTGACGGGGCGCACCTCACCGGCGAGGCTCAGCTCGCCGATCGCGGCCGCGCCGCGGGGCAGGCGGCGGTCTGTCACGGCGCCGGCGACGGCGATCGCAATCGCGAGGTCGGCGGCCGGCTCCACCAGTCGTACACCGCCGACCGTGGACACGTAGACGTCGAGTTCCGACACTTTGATGTCCGCACGCCGCTCGAGCACGGCGAGGATCATCGCGACCCGCGCACCGTCGACGCCGCTGACGATGCGGCGCGGGTTGGGTCCGCCGTTCTTGATCGTCAGCGCCTGCACCTCGACCGGCATGGCGCGGCGGCCCTCGAGGGCGATCGTCACGCAGGTTCCGGCAACCGGGTCGCCGTGCCCGAGGAAGAGGGCGCTGGGATCGGGCACCTCGGCGATTCCGGCGCCGGTCATGTCGAAGCATCCGACCTCATCCGTCGGTCCGAAGCGGTTCTTGAGGGCCCGGACGAATCGCAGCGAGGTCTGCCGGTCGCCCTCGAACTGGCAGACGACATCGACCAAGTGCTCGAGGATGCGCGGGCCGGCGATCGACCCGTCCTTCGTCACGTGCCCGACGATGATGACCGGAAGACCGCGGTCTTTCGCGATGCGGATCAGGGTGGATGCCACTTCCCGCACCTGCGACGGGTGTCCTGCCATGCCCTCGGACAGGCCGGACGAGACCGTCTGCACGGAGTCGACGATGAGGAGTTCGGGGCGCACCTCGTCTACGTGCCCGAGGATCGTCGCCAGGTCGGTCTCGGCCGCGAGGTAGAGCTCATCGTGGAGGGCGCCGGTGCGCTCGGCGCGGAGACGCACCTGGGCGGTCGACTCCTCGGCGCTCGCGTAGAGCACGCGCCGTCCGGCGCGGGCGGACTGCGCGGCGACCTCGAGCAGCAGCGTGGATTTGCCGACGCCGGGCTCGCCGGAGAGGAGGATCGCCGCGCCGGGAACGACCCCGCCGCCGAGGACGCGGTCGAATTCGCCCACCCCGGTCGTGCGTCGTGGCGCCTCGGCGGTGCTCAGGCGCGTGATCGGCTGCGCGGCGCGACCGGCGGAGGGTGCGATCGGCGCGACCGTGCGGAGGATGCCGGTCTGCTCGGACGCCTCGACCACCGTGCCCCACTGCTGGCACTCGCCGCAGCGGCCGGCCCATTTCGGGGTCGTCCAGCCGCATTCGGTGCAGCGGTAAGGGGCCGTGGTCGGGCGGCGGGTGGCCATGGTTTCAGGGTAGCCGCGGGCCGCGACATCCCCTTCCGACCCTCCGGGTCACCCTTCGGTGCAATCGGCGCGGCCTGCGCCGCGAGGTCAGCGGAGCGAGTCCGCGCTCGCCCGGATCGCGTCCGCCGAGCGGTGGAACAGCTCGAGCTCGCGCTCATCGAAGGTCGTCTCGCGGATCGGTCGCGCGCCCGACGCGCTGACGATCGAGGGCACCGAGAGAGCGACCCCGCTCACGCCCTGGAAGTCATCGAGCACCGGCGACACCGGCATGACGGCGTGCTCGTCGTTGAGGATCGCCTCGATGATCCGCGCAGACGAGAGCCCGATGGCGTAGTTCGTCGCACCCTTGCCCTGGATGACCTTGTACGCGGCATCCCGAACGTCGATCGCGATCTCGTCGAGCTCGGCCACCGTCATCCGCGGGCCGTTCTCGGGCTGCCAGTCGAGGATCGGCACTGTCCCGATCGTCGCGTGCGACCACAGCGGAAACTCCGTGTCGCCGTGCTCGCCCACGATGTAGGCGTGCACGCTCGAGGTCKAGACCCCGGCGCGGCGGGCGAGCGCCCACCGCAGGCGGGAGGTGTCGAGCACGGTGCCGGACGCGAAGATGCGCTCGGGCGGGAGGCCCGTGGACTCCTGGGCGAGCACGGTCAGCACGTCGCACGGGTTCGTCACGATGACGAAGATCGCATCAGGGGCGGCCTCGCGAAGCTGCTTGCCCATCGACCGGAGGATGTTGGCGTTGACCCCGGCGAGCTCGATGCGCGACTGCCCGGGCTTCTGCTTCGCGCCGGCCGTGATCACCACGACATGCGAACCCTCGGCGACGGAGATGTCGCTGCCGCCGATAATGTCGCTCGACCCGGTGAACTGACTGCCGTGCGAAAGGTCGAGCACTTCGGCTTCGACCTTCTCGGTGGCGATGTCGTACAGGGCGACATGCCGCGCCGAACCCCGGATGAGGGCGGCATAGGCGACGCTGGAGCCGACAGCCCCCGCGCCGACAACGGTGACTTTCGAATTCTCGATCACGCTCATGGGGCCAGTCTGGCAGTGGCGGATGCCGCGGGCCAGAGTCTCCTTGTGAACATCTGTCGAAGGGCTCGGGCGTCCGTGGGCGCGCGGGTTCCCGCCCGCCGATGGCCGCGGGGCCATAGCCTGAAGGTGCGGTCGGGTGCGGCATCCGACTCCTCTCATGGACGGAGCCATCCGGATGGAATTCGGACTTCACATCGCTGACTTCACCTGGACCAGCGGACAGCAGCAGCTCGGGCCTGCGCTCGCGCAGCATGTGCGCAACGCCGAGGCGTCCGGCATCCAGCGCATCACAGTCATGGACCACTTCTGGCAGCTGCCCGGAATCGGTCCTGAGCATCACGAGATGCTCGAGGCCTATGCCACTCTCGGCTTCATCGTGGCGCACACCGAGAAGGTGCTGCTGCACACGCTCGTGACCGGGGTGATCTACCGCGAGCCGGCGCTGCTCGCGAAGCAGGTGACGACGCTCGACGTGCTGTCCGGCGGTCGCGTCGGGCTCGGAATCGGCGCCGCGTGGAACGAGCAGGAGTCTCGCGGACTCGGGTTTGCGTTCCCGCCGGTCGCGGAGCGGCTCCGTCAGCTGGAGGAGACGATCCAGATCTGCCTGCAGATGTGGTCCGAGGAGGAGGAGCCGTACGAAGGTGCGATCTGGCAGCTGGAGCGCGCGCTGAACTCTCCGCAGAGCATCACGCGGCCGCATCCGTATCTGATGATCGGCGGCGGGGGCGAGAAGAAGACACTGCGCCTGGTCGCCCAGTACGCGGACGCCTGCAACCTCGGCGTCAGCCCCGTCAGCGGCGAACTGCCGACGCACAAGCTCGACGTGCTGCGCGGGCACTGCGACGCGGTCGGGCGGGACTACGACGACATCGAGAAGACCGCGATGATCGGGGTGAACCCGCAGTCGTCGGCCGACTCGGTTGCTCCGACGGTGTCGGCGCTCGCCGACTTGGGGTTCGCGGCCACTTACGTGTTCTCGGTGGGGGTCGACGATCCCTCGCGGGTCGTGGACCTGATCGCGGATGTCGCGAAGAAGGTCGGCTGAGCTCGACGGTGGTGGGCATGGGGGAGTCAGGGACGCAGCTGCCGGTGATCCTGGTCGCGGATGCCGCGGCTGAAGGATCGGCTGAGTCTGCCCTTCGTCGGCGTTATGCCGATGACTACGAGATCGTCGGCGCRGCGGGCGATACGCACGGGGCGCTCGACCGGCTTCAGTCCGAGGGGCGTTCGGTCGCGCTGTTCCTAGCGGCTGATCCGGATCGGGGGATCGCCGGCGAGTCGGTCTTCAGCCATGCGCGCCGTACCTTTCCCGACGGCAAGCGCGGTCTGCTGATCAGCTGGGGAGAGTGGGCGGCCGTCTCGACTGCCGCGCGCGTACTCGAGCTGATGTCGCGGCTGCAGATCGATTACTACGTGGTGAGCCCGAGCTCGCCGTCGGACGAGGACTTTCACCGCACCGTGACCGAGTTCCTCAGCGAGTGGCGCGCGTCGACCGGCGGGCGCCGCGCGGTCGTCGTGATCGGCGAGGACCACTCGCCGCGCACGCACATCGTCCGCTCCCAGCTCGCGCGAGGCGGGGTGGCGGTGAGCGTCGTCGAGCCGGAGTCGCCGGAGGCCGTGCGCATCCTCGCCGCGGCGGGGGAGGTGTACTCGGGCGTGCCGCTGGTGCGGACCGTCGACGGTGCGCTGCTCGTGGATCCCGACGATGCCGCGATAGCACGGCTGGCGGGGATGTCCACCGATCTCCCGACCGAGCCGGTCGACGTCGCGATCGTCGGGGCCGGACCCGCAGGGCTCGCCGCCGCGGTCTACGCGGCTTCCGAGGGCCTGTCGACCGTCGTGCTCGAGGGTGACGGGCTCGGCGGGCAGGCGGGGTCGAGTTCGCTCATCCGCAATTACCTCGGCTTTCCGCGCGGGGTGAGCGGCAGCGAGCTCGCGAGCCGGGCGTACCAGCAGGCATGGGTCTTCGGCGCCGACTTCGCGCTCTCGCGTTTCGCCACGGGGCTGCAGATCGGCGAGACGTTCACGATCACCGTCGACGGCGTCGACCAGGTTCGGGCTCGCACCATCGTGCTCGCGACCGGAGTCTCGCTTCGGCGGCTGCGCGCGCCCGGACTCGAACGCTTTGTGGGTGCATCCGTCTTCTATGGAGCGTCCGCGGTGGAGGCGAAGGAGCAACAGGGGAGGACCGTGTACGTCGTGGGTGGCGGCAATTCCGCAGGCCAGGCAGCTCTGCACCTCGCCCGGTACGCGGCATCCGTCTCGCTCATCGTTCGAGGGGAGTCGCTCGCCGCAAGCATGTCGGCCTACCTGATCGAGCAGCTCGAAGGCCTCGGGGTTCACATCGTGCCCGAGACCGCGGTCGTGGACGCCCACGCCGATGCCCATGGCGAACGTCTCGCGGAGATCGTCGTCGAGGACGTGCCCTCCGGCGAGCAGCGGACACTGGAATGCCACGCGCTGTTCATCACGATCGGGGCGCGTCCCCAGACCGAATGGCTGCCGCCTGAGGTGCTGCGTGACCAGTGGGGTTTCATCTTCACGGGCTCGTCGGAGGCAGACGACGACGCACCCGAGCCGTGGCGCGGGCGCGCGGTGCCCGGGGCGCTGGAGTCATCGGTGCCAGGGATCTTCGCCGTGGGCGACACGCGGCGCAGTTCGATCAAGCGTGTGGCGACAGCCGTGGGCGAGGGTTCGGTGGTGATCTCCGCGGTGCATCAGCATTTGGCCGCGCGTCGGTCCCTGCCTTGACGCCATGCTCTGGCTGTCTGAGAGGGTGCTGATTCGCGGTGCCGCTCGTCGTGACGTAAACTCTCCTGCGGTGACGTGTCCGAGCGGCCGAAGGTGCAACTCTCGAAAAGTTGTGTAGGGTAACCCCCTACCG
>NZ_JBFUFC010000148.1:0-9541 GCF_056403635.1 Microbacterium sp. P2_F9
GGGCTGGCTTGTGGTGCCTGCCAGGGGCGCAGCGGCGGCATCGACAGCATCCGCTCCGGCTTCGCTCGCGGCGAGCAGCGTCGCGAGCTGTCCGCCCGCGGTGTCGTGCGTGTGCACGTGGACCGGGAGGTCGAAGCGGTCGCGCAATGCACTCACGAGACGGGATGCCGCGGCCGGCCGCAGGAGCCCCGCCATGTCCTTGATCGCGATGATGTGCGCGCCGGCATCGACGATCTGCTCCGCGAGCCGCAGGTAGTAGTCGAGCGTGTACAGATCCTCGGACGGGTTGAGCAGGTCGCCGGTGTAGCAGAAGGCGACCTCGGCGACGGTGGTGCCGGTCTCCAGCACGGCATCGATCGCCGGGCGCATCTGCGACACGTCGTTGAGCGCGTCGAAGATGCGGAAGATGTCGACGCCGGTCGCGGCAGCTTCGCGCACGAACGCGTTCGTCACCTCGACGGGGCGAGGAGTGTATCCGACCGTGTTGCGGCCGCGCAGAAGCATCTGGATGGGGACGTTGGGGATCGCCTCGCGCAGTGCGTCGAGCCGCTCCCACGGGTCCTCCGCGAGGAATCGCAGTGCCACGTCGTAGGTGGCCCCGCCCCACGCCTCGATCGACAGCAGCTGCGGTGTCATGCGCGCCACGTGCGGCCCGACGCGGACGAGATCGCGCGTACGGACGCGCGTGGCCAGCAGCGACTGGTGCGCGTCCCGGAACGTCGTCTCGGTCACGGCGAGTGCGGTCTGCTCGCGCAGCGACCGGGCGAAGCCGGCCGGTCCGAGCTCCTGCAGTCGCTGCCGGTTGCCGGCCGGTGGCGGGGCGAACAGGTCGATGTCGGGCAGCTTGCTTCCCGGCGAGATGGACACCGGCTTCTCGCCGTAGGGGCGGTTCACCGTCACGTCGGCGAGCCAGTTGAGCAGCTTCGTCGCGCGGTCTCGCGAAGGATTGGCCTTCAGCAGCTCGGGACGATCGTCGATGAACGACGTGCTCAGATCGCCGGCGACGAACGCCGGATCGTCGAGCACCGACCGCAGGAACGGGATGTTGGTGGCGACGCCGCGGATCCGATACTCGGCGAGCGCGCGCTTGGCGCGCGCGACAGCAGAGGGGAAGTCGCGGGCGCGGCAGGTGAGCTTCGCGAGCATCGAGTCGAAATGGGGGCTGATCTGCGAGCCCGCCGCCGTCGTGCCGCCGTCGAGTCGGATGCCGGCGCCGCCCGGAGACCGGTAGGTCGTGATGCGTCCGGTGTCGGGCCGGAAGCCCTGCGAGGGGTCTTCGGTGGTGATCCGGCATTGCAGCGCCGCGCCTCGGAGCACGATCCTGTCCTGGGTCAGGCCCAGATCCTCGAGCGTCTCCCCTGCCGCGATGCGCATCTGGGATTGCACGAGGTCGACGTCGGTGACCTCCTCCGTCACGGTGTGCTCGACCTGGATGCGCGGGTTCATCTCGATGAACACATGCTCGCCTGCCCGTTCACCCGCCGTGTCGACGAGGAACTCGACCGTGCCCGCGTTGACATAGCCGATCGACCGGGCGAAGGCGATCGCGTCGCGGTGGATGCGCTGGCGGAGACCCTCGTCGAGATTAGGCGCCGGCGCGATCTCGATGACCTTCTGGTGACGCCGCTGCACCGAGCAGTCGCGCTCGAAAAGGTGCACGGTGCCGCCTGCGCCGTCCGCGAGAATCTGCACCTCGATGTGCCGCGGCCGAAGCACGGCCTGCTCGAGGAAGACTCGCTCGTCGCCGAAGGCCGCGCCGGCTTCGCGCATCGCCTCGGCGATCGCGGGCGGCAGCTCCTCGGCGGTCGCGACGCGCCGCATGCCGCGGCCACCCCCGCCGGCGACGGCCTTGACGAAGATCGGGAAGCCGATGGCCTCGGCCTGCGCCACGAGGGCATCGACGTCATCGGAGGCGGGAGTGGAGCGCAGCACCGGAACGCCCGCCGCGATCGCGTGCTCCTTCGCGGTCACCTTGTTGCCCGCCATCTCGAGCACGTCCGACGTCGGCCCGATGAACGTGATGCCGTTCTCGGCCGCGCGCGCGGCCAATTCCGGGTTCTCGGAGAGGAACCCGTAGCCCGGGTAGATCGCGTCRGCGCCTGCGTGCAGCGCGACGCGGATGATCTCCTCGACGTCGAGGTAGGCCCGCACCGGGTGACCCGGCTCGCCGATCTCGTACGACTCGTCGGYCTTCTGTCTGTGCAGCGAGCCACGGTCCTCGAAGGGGAAGACCGCGACCGTGCGGGCACCCAATTCGTATGCGGCGCGGAATGCTCGAATGGCAATCTCACCGCGGTTCGCGACCAGGATCTTTCGGAACATGCGCACCTCGCTGGGCGATCTAGTTCGGGGGGCTGAGTGTGTTCTCAGCCTAGGGGAAGGTAACGTGGACCCTTGTGCACGTACTCTCCGTCAGCTCACTCAAGGGTGGGGTCGGCAAGACGACCGTCACTCTCGGGCTCGCCTCAGCGGCGTTCGCGCGCGGGGTGCGGACACTCGTCGTCGATCTCGACCCGCAGTCCGACGTCTCAACGGGCATGGACATCCAGGTGGCCGGCCGTCTGAACGTCGCCGACGTCCTCGGAAACCCGAAGGAGAAGGTCGTCCGTCAGGCGATCACCTCGAGCGGCTGGGCCAAGGTCCACCCCGGGACGATCGATGTCATGATCGGCAGCCCTTCCGCGATCAACTTCGACGGACCGCACCCGAGCGTGCGCGACGTGTGGAAGCTGGAGGAGGCGCTCGCGACGATCGAGGCCGACTACGACCTCGTGCTGATCGACTGCGCACCGTCGCTCAACGCGCTCACCCGCACCGCCTGGGCCGCGAGCGACCGCGTCATCGTCGTCACCGAGCCCGGCCTGTTCTCGGTCGCCGCCGCCGATCGCGCGCTGCGCGCGATCGAGGAGATCCGCCGCGGGCTCTCCCCGCGCCTGCAGCCCCTCGGCATCGTCGTCAACCGGGTGCGCCCGCAGTCGATCGAGCACCAGTTCCGCATCAAGGAGCTGCGCGACATGTTCGGCCCGCTGGTGCTCTCGCCGCAGCTGCCCGAGCGCACTTCGCTCCAGCAGGCTCAGGGTGCCGCCAAGCCGCTGCACATCTGGCCCGGCGATTCGGCACAGGAGCTCGCGGCCGACTTCGACGCGCTGCTCGACCGCGTGATGCGCACCGGCCGGATTCCGGTCCCGGGCGACGCCMGCGCCTGACACTCCGCGCTTCGTCGCCGGTCGCTGAGCTTGTCGAAGCGTCCGGCGGCCCTTCGACAGGCTCAGGGACCGGGTGCCGCGGCTTACGCGGTGCGGACGGTGCGGCGTGCCGCGAGCTCGTCGACCGGGTCGGGCGACTGGGCGTCGAAGTCGACGAGCGTCGACTCCACCTCGCTCAGCACCTTGCCGACGGCGATACCGAACACACCCTGACCGCGGCTCACGAGGTCGATGACCTCGTCGTTCGAGGTGCAGAGATACACGGACGCCCCATCGCTCATGAGCGTGGTGCCGGCGAGATCGCGGATGCCGGAAGCCCGAAGCTGGTCGACGGCCGTGCGGATCTGCTGCAGGGAGATTCCGGTGTCGAGCAGGCGCTTGACGAGCTTCAGAACCAGGATGTCGCGGAACCCGTACAGTCGCTGCGATCCCGACCCGCTCGCACCGCGCACCGTGGGCTCGACGAGCTCGGTGCGGGCCCAGTAGTCCAGCTGCCGGTAGGTGATCCCGGCGGCGCGGGCGGCGACCGCACCGCGGTAGCCCACCTCGTCGTCCATCTGCGGGAGACCATCGGTGAAGAGCAGATCGGCGTCGAATCGGGGTTCGTCGGCATCGCGGTCAGTCATGCGGATCCTCCCCCGTTCGTCCGATACTTCAACGCTAGATCAGGCCCCCTCCGGGGGCAACGACATCGGCCCCGAAGGGGTCGGCGTGTCGCGATGGCGGCTCAGGACATGAGACGGTCCAGGGCGCCGCGGACGAACATCGCGCGCACGTCCTCGAGGCGCTTGGCCAGCTCCGGCGCCAGTTCGCTCGCACGAGCCCGAGACCCGGCATCCGTCCGCCGGAGCAGGGGCGAGAGTGCGGATTCCACGAGGGCGACATCGCGCTCGGCGCTCTGCCGCAGCGTCCGCACATGGCGGGGCTCGATGCCGTGCCGGTCGAGCGCGACGAGCGATCGCAGCATGGCCAGCTGCTGATCGGTGTAGGTCTCGGCGCCGACGATGACACCGGTGCTGATGGCGTCGTTGAGCAGCTGCGGGGCGGCCCCTGCCGCCGACAGCAGCTCTTCGCGGCGATAGCGGCGCGGGGCTGGCACGATCGACGGCGGCGCCGCCGAGGCGGGCGGTGCGGGGTTGCGGCCGGCATCCACGTCTTCCRGGTACTCCCTGATGACGACAAGCGGCAGGTAGTGATCGCGCTGGAGCGTCAGCGCGAGGCGCAGCCGCTCGAGGTCGTCGGGAGAGAACTTGCGGTAGCCCGAGTCGGTGCGCACCGGCGTGACGATGCCCTGCACCTCGAGGAACCTGAGCTTGCTCGAGGTGAGCGTCGGAAACTCCGGAGCGAGCCGCGCGAGGACCTGTCCGATGCTCAGAAGCCCCGCGGACGAGGATCGTTCGCGGGCTGATGCTGCCGGCATCAGCCGTCCGCCGCCTGAGTGAGGTCGGCGGGCGAGACGAAGAAGTTGAGGCGGAACTTGCCGATGCGAAGTTCGGAGCCGTTGCTCAGATGCGCACGGTCGACCCGCTCGCCGTCGATGTAAGTGCCATTGAGCGACCGCTGATCGACCAGTTCGAAGGCGTTGCCTTCGCGGGTGATCTCGGCATGCCGGCGCGAGACGGTGACGTCGTCGAAGAAGATGTCGGCCTCGGGATGCCGCCCCACCGTGGTCACGTCGGTGTCGAGCAGGTAGCGGGCCCCCGCCGTCGGGCCGGAGCGCACGATGAGGATGGCCGCGCCAGACGGGAGCGCGCCGATGGCGTCGAGTTCCGTCTCGCTCAGGTCGGCACCGAACGGCACGAACGACAGATCCGAGTCATGCCCGAACGTCTGCGTCGTATCGACGGCACGATCCTCGGACTTTCCGTCGCCCGCCGGTTCGGCAGAGCGGCGGATCTCGTCCGGTCGGCCACTTTCCTCCACGCTGCTCCCCTTCGTTCGAACCAGCCTAGTCGATCACCTGCAGGCCACCACAGGAAGTTCACGGGCGGAATCGCGGCCCGGCGACTGTTTCGCCGTGTGTCACGACAGATGCCCCGGCGGACCCGCCTGCATACCCTGGTGACTAATCGAACCTAATGACAGGAGACCCGTCGTGTCGACCCCGCACCGCCATGTTCCGCCCCTTCAGGTGCGTGAGCGTTCGGCGTGCATGTGCGTTCACGGCAGTCCCTGCACGACGTTCGCACCCGGTCACGCGCTGCACCTCATCCAGTCTCGGCTGGCCGCTGCGACGCCGTCCGACTGGCTCGATGCGATCGTCGAAGAAGTGCACGCCGATGGGACCATCGCCCTGCGCAGGCTGGACGGCTCGGGTCTGACCGTGTGGAACGGCGCCGGAGCAGACGGGCAGGTGCATCCGGGTGCCCCGGTCGCGCTGCACGACCGTTACGACGTGCTTGCGGTCGGCACCCGGCGATTCAACATCTTCCGCGACCGCTAGGCCGCAGCGCTTCTTGAATTCGGCAGGGCGTCAGGCCGCTGCCATCATCATGTTCTTCATGGCCATGCAGGCGTCCATGCAGGCCTTGCAGGCCTGAGCGCACATCTTGCAGACCTCGCTGTGGTCGGCGTGCTTCATGCACTCGTCCATGCAGTTCATGCACATCGCCATGCACGCGTCGAGCATCGACATCATGGCGGCCGGGGTCATGCCCTGCATCCGCATCATGGTGCGCATCATCGTGTTGCACATGTCCGCGCAGTTCATGCACACCGAGGCGCACGACATTCCCTGGGTCGAACACACCACACAGGCCTGCTCGCAGGCCGAGCAGGCGTCCATACAGGCCTGCATCACCGACATGTCCATCATGTCCATACCGGGCATCGACATCATGTCCTTCGACATCATGTCCATCATCATCGAGTCCATTCCCGCACCACTTTCCGACGTCGCACTGAGAGCGGGGCAGGTGCACCCRCCTGCCGCCATGGTAAGCCTGCCCCGGCGGCGATTGAAGCCCCCGGTAGGCTCGGACGAGTGTCGTCACACAGAATTCACAAACGCCGCTCCCTGCCCGCTCTGATCGCCGCCATCGCATTTGCCGGGGCATCCGTCTTCCTCATCGCCGCCCCCGCGAGCGCGCACGATGAGCTGGTCTCCGCCGATCCGGCCGCGGGTGCCGCCGTCGACGCGCTGCCGGCGCAGCTGACGCTGACCTTCTCGGGCGAGCTCGCGACCGATCCGGGAGCGACCGAATTGCAGGTGACGGATGCCGCGGGCACATCCCTCGCGAACGGCGATCCGGTCGTCGCCGACACGACGGTCACCCAGCCGCTCGCCGGCACGGCGAGCGGCGCGATCACGGTGCTGTGGAAGGTGGTCTCCAGCGACGGCCACCCGATCTCCGGCGAGTACACCTTCACGGTGACGGCACCGGCGCCCACCCCGACCCCCACTCCTACTCCGAGCGCGACGGTCTCGTCCGCCCCGACCGAATCGCCCAGCGCTACCGAGTCGGCCGCTCCGGTGACCGACGAGGACGCGGACGCCGACGGCTCCTGGCCGTGGATCGTCGGGGCGATTCTGTTGGTGGCGATCGCAGGCGCCGTCACGTATCTCCTGGTGTCGAGTGCTCGTCGCAAGCGCGCGCTCGAAGCCGCCACCACCCTGCCGCCGGCGCCCTCGGACGAGGGATCGCCTGGTTCCACCGACCGATAGGCTGGAAGCATGCCTCACTACGACGTCGTCATCCTCGGTGCCGGCCCCGGCGGCTATGTCGCGGCCGTCCGAAGCGCTCAGCTCGGCCTCTCCGTCGCGGTCATCGAAGAGAAGTACTGGGGCGGTGTCTGCCTCAATGTCGGCTGCATCCCCTCCAAGGCTCTCCTCAAGAACGCCGACCTCGCGCACACGTTCAACCACAAGGCCGACCTGTTCGGCATCTCTGGCGACGTGACCTTCGACTTCGGGGTGGCGTGGGATCGCAGCCGCAAGGTCGCGGACACGCACGTCAAGGGCATCCACTTCTTGATGAAGAAGAACAAGGTGACCGAGTACGACGGCCGCGGCTGGTTCGTGGACGCCAACACCATCGACGTCAAGAAGGCCGACGGCTCATCGGAGCGCGTCACCTTCGACAACGCGATCATCGCGACCGGCTCGAAGGTCCGGCTCCTGCCCGGCGTCGAGCTCGGCGGCAACGTCGTCACGTACGAGGAGCAGATCCTCGCCCGCGACCTGCCGAAGTCGATCGTGGTCGTCGGTGCCGGCGCGATCGGCATGGAGTTCGCCTTCGTGCTCGTCAACTACGGCGTCAAGGTCACGATCATCGAGTTCCTCGACCGGGTCCTGCCGATGGAGGACGAAGACGTCTCGAAGGAGCTCGCCCGCCAGTACAAGAAGTACGGCGTCGACATCCTCACCTCCACCAAGGTCGAGACGGTCGTCGACCACGGCGACCGCGTCACCGTGACCTACACGCCGAAGGACGGCGCGCAGGCGTCGATCGACGCCGACAAGGTCATGATGTCGATCGGCTTCGCCCCGAACGTTGAGAACTTCGGCCTCGAGAACACCGGCGTCAAGCTCACCGATCGCGGCGCGATCGAGATCGACGACTTCATGCACACGTCGGTCCCCCACATCTACGCGATCGGCGATGTCACCGCGAAGCTCCAGCTCGCGCACGTCGCCGAGGCGCAGGGTGTGGTCGCAGCCGAGACGATCGGCAAGGCCGAGACCATGGCGCTCGGCGACTACCGGATGATGCCGCGCGCGACGTTCTGCTCACCGCAGGTCGCTTCGTTCGGGCTCACCGAGCAGCAGGCGCGCGACGCGGGCTACGACGTCAAGGTCGCGAAGTTCCCGTTCTCCGCCAACGGCAAGGCGAACGGCCTGGGCGAGCCGATCGGCTTCGTCAAGCTCATCGCGGACGGCGAGCACCTCGAACTGCTCGGCGGGCACCTGATCGGGCCGGACGTGTCCGAGCTGCTTCCCGAGCTCACGCTCGCGCAGAAGTGGGACCTCACCGCCCTCGAGGCGGCACGCAACGTGCACACGCACCCGACGCTGTCCGAAGCCGTGCAGGAGGCCTTCCACGGCCTCGCCGGCCACATGATCAACCTGTAGATCTCTGGTTGTCGAAGGCCCGGGTTCGCCCGGGCCTTCGTCGTTTCCGGCGGAGATCCGTCTCTTCGATGTTCTCTCAAACGTCATTGAACTTCGCGCTCACACGGGCCGCTGCACGTTGCACACCCGCTGCAGAGCGATCCGCAGCTCTCCGCGCCGCCTGGTCGCGCACGCGCTGCCGAAACCGCCATCCGCTGCCGCGATAAGGGACAGCGGATGGCGGTTTCGGGCGCGTGAGTGCGACGAAGGCCTCGATGAGCGGACGCCACCCCAAGGCCGCATCGGAAACCGCTCCCACTGGCGGGTGCACGCCGCTCCCCGGCTCATCATCGCCATGTGAGCGGGAAGTTCAATGAGGAATCAGAGAAGGTGCACCGCCCAGCCGACACGCCGAGCAATCAGTGGTCGAGCGACTCAGACCCCGAGGGTGCGGGCGAGCTTCGAAGCGGATGCCGCGGGMCGGCCGCCGGCAGCCTCCACGGCAGCGGCGATCGCGGCGAAGAGCGCGATGCGCTCCTCGGGATCATCCGGCGCCGCCGGTCCTAGCTCGAACTCCCACTCGCGCCAGCTCTGCTCCACGCCGCGCCGCTCGTCGCGGCCGATGACGTGATCGTCGACGAACTCCACAACGACGCCGTCGCCGGCCGAGAGCAGCGCATAGGCCGTGCGGTCATTGCGGATGCGCGCGATCGAGTAGAGCGCGGCATCCGTCAGCTCTGAAACGGCTGTCTGCACCACCTCGGGGATCCCGTCGTCATCGGTCAGGGGCCAGTGCGTCTCGAGGCGGGCGCCGTCCTGGAGCGGGCCCTTGATGTGCCAGCCCGCGTCGGGTCCGCCCGTGCGGCGACGCAGCGCGTAGCCGGCACGCCCGAGGGCATAGTCCTCGGTGTCGAGGTAGCGGGCGTCGAGGTCGCGCGGCTCCGGCGCGCCCATGCGCGCAACTCCGGGCAGCCCCGAGAGGTCAGGCAGCGGCGTCGCTTCGTCGACGTCGAACTTCGCCTCGACCTCGAAGGAGTGGGTCCGCCCGTCATCCTGGGCTGGTTCGCCCACGATCAGTCGTCGTTCGACGGGCCGATTTCGTCCGTCGCCTCGACGAACCAGAACTCCGCCTCGGTGGGGCCGTCGCCCTGACCGGTGCGCTCCAGTCCGCCCGCACGCTGGTACACGATCTGCCCCTCGCCGTAGGGAACGATGAGCGAGTCGAGTTCGGGCTTCTCCAGCGGGAGCAGCTGCCCGTCGAGCGGTCCGCCGTGAAGGTGTGCGA
>NZ_JBFUFC010000149.1:0-9522 GCF_056403635.1 Microbacterium sp. P2_F9
TGCCGCAGCGACCCCCGCCCCGGCGGCACCGGCGGCTCCCGCTGCACCGGCCGCACCCGCGGCCGAGGCCCCGGCAGCTCCCTCGGCTCCTTCCGCCGACGCCGCACCGACACCGGGAGGGGCGGCTCCCGCTCCTCGTCCCGGCGGCGCCCCGCGCCCCGGCAACAACCCGTTCGCTTCGGCGCAGGGCATGGGCCAGCGCCCGGCCGGCCCGCGTCCGGGCAACAACCCGTTCGCTTCGGCGCAGGGGATGGGCCAGCGCCCGACCCCGAGCCCGGGCAACATCCCGCGTCCGCAGGCTCCGCGTCCCGGCGCCCCGCGTCCGGGTGCACCGGGCGCACGTCCTGGCGGTCCCGGCCGTCCGGGTGGCGCCGGTCGTCCCGGTGGCGCTCCGTTCCAGCAGCGCCCGGGTGGGCCAGGTCGTCCCGGCGGTGCCGGTGGCGGCTTCCAGCGTCCCGGTGGCGCTCCTGGTGCCCCGGCAGCCGGCGGTTTCGCCGGTCGTCCCGGTGGCGCAGGTGGCCGCGGTCGCGGTCCTGGCGGCGGCACCGCAGGTGCCTTCGGCAAGGGTGGCGGCAAGTCCAGGCAGCGCAAGTCGCGTCGGGCGAAGCGCCAAGAGTTCGAGATGAGGGATGCCCCGATCGTCGGTGGCGTCAACGTCTCGCGCGGAAACGGCGAGATCATCAGGATGCGCCGCGGCGCGTCGATCTCGGACTTCGCCGACAAGATCGAGAACATCACCGGCTACACGGTGCAGCCCGGCACGCTGGTGACCATTCTCTTCAACCTGGGCGAGATGGCCACGGCCACCGAGTCCCTCGACGAGGCGACCTTCGAGGTCCTCGGTGTCGAGCTCGGGTACAAGATCCAGATGGTCTCGCCCGAGGACGAGGACAAGGAGCTCCTCGAGGGCTTCGGTCTCGACCTCGACGCAGAACTCGAGAACGAGAGCGAAGACGACCTCGAGATCCGTCCGCCGGTCGTCACGGTCATGGGCCACGTCGATCACGGTAAGACCCGTCTGCTCGACGCCATCCGTCAGACCAACGTGGTCGCCGGCGAGGCCGGTGGCATCACGCAGCACATCGGTGCGTACCAGGTCTGGACCGAGCACGACGGCATCGAGCGCGCGATCACCTTCATCGACACCCCTGGTCACGAGGCGTTCACCGCCATGCGTGCTCGTGGTGCGCAGGTGACCGACCTCGCGATCCTCGTGGTCGCGGCAGACGACGGAATCATGCCGCAGACGGTGGAGGCGCTCAACCACGCCCAGGCCGCCGGCGTGCCGATCGTGGTCGCGGTGAACAAGATCGACAAGCCCGACGCCAACCCGGCCAAGGTGCGCCAGCAGCTCACCGAGTACGGCCTCGTCGCAGAGGAGTACGGCGGAGATGTGATCTTCGTCGACGTCTCGGCACGTGCCGGCACGAACATCCAGGAACTGCTGGATGCCGTGCTGCTGACCGCCGATGCGGGTCTGGACCTCACGGCCAACCCGAACAAGGCCGCCCGCGGTGTCGCGATCGAAGCGAAGCTCGACAAGGGCCGCGGATCCGTGGCCACCGTCCTCATCCAGTCCGGAACGCTCCGGGTCGGCGACTCCATCGTGGCGGGAACGGCCTACGGCCGCGTCCGTGCCATGGCGGACGAGAACGGCGATGCCGTCCTCGAGGCCTACCCGTCGCGCCCCGTGCAGGTGCAGGGGCTCAACTCCGTGCCCCGTGCCGGTGACACGTTCATCGTCACGGACGAGGACCGCCTCGCCCGTCAGATCGCTGAGAAGCGTGAAGCGGCCGAGCGCAACGCCCAGCTGGCCAAGGCCCGCAAGCGCATCTCGCTCGAGGACTTCACCCGTGCACTCGAAGAGGGCAAGGTCGAGTCGCTCAACCTCATCATCAAGGGCGACGTGTCCGGTGCCGTCGAGGCGCTGGAGGAGTCGCTCCTCAAGATCGAGGTCGACGACTCGGTGCAGCTGCGGATCATCCACCGCGGTGTCGGTGCGATCACCGAGTCCGACGTCAACCTTGCGACGATCGACAACGCGATCATCATCGGGTTCAACGTCCGCCCCGACTCGAAGGCGCGCGAGCGCGCCTCCCGCGAGGGCGTGGACACGCGGTTCTACTCGGTCATCTACAACGCGATCGACGACGTCGAGCAGTCCCTCAAGGGCATGCTCAAGCCGGAGTTCGAAGAGGTGCAGTCCGGTGTCGCCGAGATCCGCGAGGTGTTCCGCTCCTCGAAGTTCGGCAACATCGCCGGTGTCATCGTCCGCTCCGGAACGATCACGCGCAACGCGAAGGCGCGCGTCATCCGCGATGGCGTCGTGCTCGCCGATGGCCTGGCCATCGAGTCGCTGCGTCGCTTCAAGGACGACGTCACCGAGGTGCGCACGGACTACGAGGCCGGTATCGGACTCGGCAAGTTCAACGACATCCAGATCGGCGACGAGATCGAGACCACCGAGCTCATCGAGAAGCCGCGCGGCTAGTTCCACTGCGTGAGGGGCGCCTCCGGGCGCCCCTCACCATGGGAGAGGAAGAACAATGGGCAGCGAACGTCAAGCGCGCCTGGGCGACCGGATCCGCGTCATCCTCGCAGAGCGACTCGAAAAGGGTCTGCGCGACCCCCGGCTCGGATTCGTCACGATCACCGACGTCAAGGTGACGGGCGACCTGCAGCACGCGTCGGTGTTCTACACCGTGCTCGGCACGGCAGAGGAGCGCGACGCGTCCGCGGAAGCGCTCAAGTCGGCGACCGGGATGCTGCGCTCCGAGGTCGGCAAGCACCTCAACGTGCGGCTGACCCCGTCGCTCGAGTTCATCCTCGACGCGATCCCGGAGAACGCCGATCACATCTCGGCGCTCCTGCGGGAAGCACGCGAGCGGGATGAAGCCGTCGCAGGGCTCGCCTCCTCGGCGAACTACGCCGGCGATGCCGACCCGTACGTCAAGCCGCGCGAGTTCGACGAGGACGACGAGTCCGACGAGGCCCGCGCCGACGAGGACGAGGACGCCGTCGGGGTCTGACCCGTTGACGCTCGCTGTGGCGGGCGTCATCATTCTCCTAGGTCGTCCGACGACCGAGGGGAGCCGGCGATGGTCTCCGTTCTGCTCGCCGCCAACGTCGCCGACGGCCATGTCGCGCCGATGCTCGGCGTCGCCGAGCAGTTCACCGGCTCAGGGCATCGCGTGCGGTTTCTCGCGGGCGACCGGTTCGCCGATGCGGTGCGGCGCACCGGTGCGGAGTTCATTCCGTGGCCCGCGGAGGCCCAGGTCGATCATCAGGCAGTTCTCGCCGAGATGGTCGCGGAGGGCGGGAGGCCATCGGGCGCCCGGGGTGTGGCGCGAAGCATCGACCGGATCTTCGTCGCCCCCGCGCCCGCCCAGTACGCGGCCCTGCGGGAGGCGATCGAGGCGGAGCGGACCGACGCCGTCCTCACCGAGTTCACCGTGGTCGGCGCTGCCGCGCTGGTGTTCTCGAAGCAGCCGCGCCCGCCGGTGGTGGCCTGCGGCATCCTTCCCCTCGGTCTCTCCAGCGTCGACACCGCGCCGTGGGGACTGGGCATCCTGCCGCGCTCRGATGCGCTGGGCAGGGCTCGCAACCGTCTCCTGGCCTGGGCGGCGAAGAACTTCATCCTCCGCGCCCCGCAGCACCAGGTCGAGCAGATCGTCGAGCAGCTCACCGGGGCTCAGCTGGACGTGTTCTTCATGGATTGGGCCGTCCGCGCCGACCACTACGCGCAGTTCACCGTGCCCGGATTCGAGTACCCACGGCGGGACCTCCCCGCGAATGTGAGCTTCATCGGACCGGTGATCCGGGCCTCGTCGCGCGCCGCCGAGCTGCCGTCGTGGTGGCACGAGCTCGACCGCGACCTGCCGGTGGTGCACGTCTCGCAGGGCACTGTCGCCAACGAGGATTTCGAGGACCTTGTCCTCCCCACCATGCGCGCCCTCGAGTACCACCACGTGCTCGTGGTGGTATCCACCGGCGGAGCCCCGGTGGACGTGCTCGGGCCGCTGCCGCCGAACGTGCGGGCGGCCGAGTTCCTGCCATACGACCTGCTCATGCCGAAGGTCAGGGTCTTCGTCACGAACGGCGGCTACGGCGGTCTGCACTTCGCGCTCGGGCACGGGGTTCCGATCGTGGTCGCCGGTGACACCGAGGACAAGATGGAGACCACGCGTCGCGTGGAGTGGTCCGGCGTCGGCATCAATCTGCGTACGGGCACCCCCACCCAGGCCCAGATCGCCACCGCCGTTGAGAAGGTGCTCGCCGAGCGGCACTACCGCGAGCGCGCCCTGGCGCTGCAGGCGGAGATCGCGTCCGCGCCCGGTGTGGCGGACCTCGAGCGCATCGTCACCGAGCTGGTCGCGTCGGATCGATACGGTTCGGCGATCACCGGCCCGGTTCGCGCTGTGGATGTCCCGGCAGCGACAGGAGCTCCCCGGACGCCTCGGCGAGCCCGTCGGCGATGAGCGAGTCGATCGCCCGATCCCGCTGCAGCGGATCCGGCCAGTCCGCGACGACCTCGTCGAGGGCGACCGGCTCGGGTGCGGCATCCCGCAGCGCCTTGAGCACCGCGCCGCGTGCCTGCCGGTCGCTGCCCTCGTATCGCGCCTGACGGCGGCGTTCGTCGCCGGTGTCGGGGTAGCCTGCCGCGCGCCAGGCGCACAGGTCGGCCACCGGGCAGGCGAGGCACCTCGGGGCGCGGGCGGTGCAGGTCGTCGCGCCGAGCTCCATGGTGGCCGCGTTCATGATCCGCGCGGCCTCAGGGTCGGCGGGCAGCACCCCCGCCATCGCCGCCAGATCGCGTCGGGACGGCGGTCCCGGCTGCGAGCGGCCGTCGATCGCGCGGGCGAGCACGCGGCGGGTGTTCGTGTCGACGACCGGATGCCGGTCGCCGTAGGCGAACACCGCCACCGCTCGCGCTGTGTAATCGCCGACGCCGGACAGGGCGAGGAGCGCCTCCACATCCCGCGGCACAACCCCGTCGTGCCGGTCGCGGATCTCCACGGCCGCCCGGTGCAGCCACAGCGCCCGCCGCGGGTAGCCGAGATTCGCCCACTGCCTGACCGCCTCCGCCGGGGCGTCTGCCGCGAGCGCGGCCGGGGTCGGCCAGCGGTGCAGCCAGGCTTCCAGGTGGGGGATCACGCGGTTCACCGGCGTCTGCTGGAGCATGAACTCGCTCACCAGCACACCCCACGCATCGAAGCCCGGGCGGCGCCAGGGCAGATCGCGTGCGCTGCCGCGGTACCAGGCGACCAGCGGGGTCGCGAGATCGGGCATGCGGTTCAGCCTAGGCGGCCGCAGGCGGGGCCCCTCTGCTCCTGAGGAGATTCGCACTTCCGAGGATGCCGCGGCCATCAAGCGTCCTCAGCACTGCGAATCTCCTCGGGTGCCGAGCGAGCCACGCGTGCGCCGACCGTAGGCTGGAGGCATGCGCCTGCCGATCACGCCCGCCACGACCCTGTGGCGCAGCCTGCGCGACGAGGTGCGCCACGACTACCGGGCGGGCCGCGTCATCGTCGCGGTCGACGGCATCGACGGAGCGGGCAAGACGACCTTCGCCGAGGGCCTGGCGTCAGTGTTCGCCGAGGACGGCTCGGCGGTCTTCCGCGCGAGCATCGACGGATTCCACCGGCCGCGCGTCGAGCGGTACGCCCGCGGCCGCACGTCGCCGGAGGGCTTCTACCGCGACTCGTACGACTACGCCACGTTCCGCCGGGTCCTCATCGACCCGTTCCGCGATGGCGGGCAGACCGGCGCGTCGACGGGGTTCCAGCTCGAGGCGTTCGACGTGCACCGCGATGCGCCGGTCGGCTCCGAGTGGGTGACGGCGCCGCGCGACGCCGTGCTCGTCGTCGACGGGATCTTCCTGCACCGACCTGAGCTGCGCGGCATCTGGCACTGGTCGGTGTGGCTGGATGTGCCGCTCGATGTCGCCGCCCGCCGCGTCGCCGATCGTGATGGCACCGACCCCGACTTCCTGGCGCCCTCGAACACCCGCTATCGCGAAGGGCAGGAGCTCTACCTGCGCGAAGCCGGGCCGAGGACCGCGGCATCCGCCATCGTCGACAACACCGACCACGCGCACCCCTACCGCGTCTTCCAGGACTTCTGCTGATGGCCGCGCCGGGCATCCTCCTCGTCGACAAGCCGGGTGGGATCACGAGCCACGACGTCGTCGCCCGCGCGCGGAAGGCGCTCGGCACCCGCAAGATCGGGCACGCCGGCACCCTCGACCCGATGGCCACCGGCCTGCTCGTGCTGGGCGTCGAGGCCGCCACGCGCCTGCTCACCTTCATCGTGGGCCTCGACAAGACCTACGAGGCGACGATCCGCCTCGGCGCCGCGACCGACACCGATGATGCCGACGGCCAGATCATCGAGGCGACGGATGCCTCGGCCATCACCTCCGCACAGATCGAGCTGGGCATCGCCCCGCTGCGCGGCCCGATCTCGCAGGTCCCCAGCCGGGTCTCGGCCATCAAGGTGGACGGCCGGCGCGCCTACGATCTCGCCCGCGCGGGGGAGGAGGTCGTCCTCGCCGCGCGCGCCGTCACGGTGTCGCGTTTCGACGTCCTCGCCGAGCGCCGCGAGGAGGGGTTCATCGATCTCGATGTCGTCGTGGACTGCACCAGCGGCACGTACATCCGAGCGCTGGCCCRCGACCTCGGCGCGAGCCTCGGCGTGGGCGGGCACCTCACGGCGCTGCGGCGCACGCGCATCGGCCCCTTCGACGTTCGGGATGCGGCATCCGTCGATGACCTGGCGACCGCCGTGCTCCTCGAGCCGGCGCAGGCCGCCGAGGTCGTGCTCGGCAGACTGGATGTGACGGATGACGAGGCCCGGGACCTCCGCCATGGCAAGCGGCTCCCCGGCTCGGCGTCACGGATCGGCACGACGCCCACGGCGGCGATCGACCCGGCAGGCGTCCTGGTGGGGATCGTCGAACGCCGCGGCGACGACGTGAAGAGCGTCATGAATCTGCCGGAGGCCGCCCGTTGATCCTGTGGTTCACGCTTGCCCAGGTGGCCGTCGCGGTCGTCGCCGGCCTCCTGTGCGTCGTGCTCGGCCTCGCCGGCCGGCGACCGAGCGACCTGACCGTCGGCGCGCTCGCCTTGCTCGAACTGCTGCTGATCGCCCAAGTCGTGATCGCGATCGTCGCGCCGTTCCTGGGCAACCCCCCGACCGGATCGCTGCTCGAGTTCTGGGTGTACCTGGTGTCCGCGGTGATCCTGCCACCCGCGGCCGTCGTATGGGCGCTGCTCGAGCGCAGCCGCTGGAGCACGGTGATCATGGGCATCACCGCGCTGGCGGTGGCCGTGATGGTGTGGCGCATGCACGTCATCTGGACCGTCCAGCTCGCCTGAGCAATCCGGCATCACACCGCGTGACGCCCGCCGGGACCCTCGCCGAGCGCGCCGTAGGATGGATGACGATGACTTCCCCCACCCGTTCACGCCGGATCTCCGGCATCGGCCGCGTGCTCGTGATCGTGTACGCGATCATGGCCCTCGGGGCGACCGGTCGTTCGTTCGTGCAGATCGTCGAGAAGTTCGACGCCGCTCCGGTGGCCTACACACTGTCTGCGCTCTCCGCCGTCGTCTACATCGTCGCGACCCTCGCGCTCGTGTTCGCGGGCAGCAGACGGTGGTACATCGTCGCCTGGGTCGCGATCAGCTTCGAACTGGTCGGCGTGCTGGTGATCGGCACGCTGAGCGTCGTCCTGCCGGAGCTTTTCCAGCACCCGACCGTGTGGTCGCAATACGGGATCGGCTATCTGTTCATCCCCCTCGTGCTGCCCTTCTTCGGGATCTGGTGGCTTGTGAAGCACCCTCCGCTCACCGACGAAGAGGCGCGAGCGGAGGCCGCGACCGCCTCGGTGACGCCGTGATCGTCTTCCGCGATCCCGCTGAGGTGCCCGCAGGTTTCGGCCCCTCCGTGGTGGCCATCGGCAAGTTCGACGGCGTACACGCCGGCCATCGGGCCGTGCTCGAGCGTGCGCGGGTGGATGCCGCGATCGGCGACGCCCGCGTCGTCGCCGTCACCTTCGACCGCAACCCGCTGAGCGTGCTGCGCCCCGAGCTGTGCCCCGAGGATCTCATCGGGGTGACCCAGAAGGTGCAGCTGCTCGCCGAGACCGGCATCGACGCGGCCCTCGTGCTGCGTTTCGACGAGCAGCTCGCGAGCCTGCCTGCGCGCGACTTCGTGGAGCGGATCCTGGTGGACGCGCTCGGCGCGCGCACCGTGATGGTCGGCCTCGACTTCCGGTTCGGCAAGGGCGGCACCGGCAACCCGGACGTCCTGCGCGAACTGGGGGAGGAGCTGGGCTTCCGCGTCGACGTGGTCGACGATGTGCGTTCGATCGATACGGACCGCCGCGTCTCCTCGACGTGGATCCGGGAACTCCTCGCCGAGGGCGAGGTGGAGTCCGCCGCCAAGCTGCTCGGCCGTCCCGCCTCGGTGTGGGGCGAGGTCGTGCACGGACACAAGCGCGGACGCGAACTCGGATTCCCCACCGCCAACCTCTCTCCCGAACTCGAGGGATTCATCCCCGCGGACGGCATCTATGCCGGCTGGCTCGTCGACGAGGGGTCGCCGAGCCGGCTGCGGCCCGGCATCCGATTCCCCGCCGCGATCAGCGTGGGATCGAACCCGACGTTCGACGACGTGACGGAGCGCCTGGTCGAGGCGCACGTCCTCGATGAGACGGACATCGATCTGTACGGCCACCGTGTCGAGGTGCAGTTCGTGGCACGCGTGCGCGGGATGGTCGCCTTCGAGGGGGTGCCGGCTCTCGTCGAGCAGATCGCGGACGACGTCGTCACCGTGCGGCGCCTGCTGTCCTGACCGCCGCAATGCCCCGGCGCCGGTAGACCCTGCCGGGGCGCGGCTCTACGATCAAGGACGTGGATGCCGCACAGCTCGTGCTCGCCGCCGCGGATGCCGGGGCCGCTCCGTCGGTCAACCTCTGGGGCGCACTCGGCTGCGCGGTCGCGTACTCGGCGTCGCTGCTGGCGACCCTCGACGCCTTCGCCGATTTCATCCTGGCCAGGGCGGATTCCCCGGCCGGGCGGCTGACCCCGGCGGTAGGGTTGAAGTTCGGATCGAAGATCGCCGCGGCGGTGATCACCGTGGTGGCCGCGGCCATTGTGCTCGCGTTGGATGAGAACTGGTTCGCGTTCACCGCGCTGAGCATCGCGTTCGTCGTGGTCGTCGCGATCGGATTGGTCGTGCTGCTGAGGCACGCGAGCACGGTCGCCCGATCCGCCACCGAATGAGCCGGGCACGGATGCGGCTCGAAGCGATGCGACAGATCCCAGTCGATGGAGGAGTGCGATGAGCCGGACGGACCTGCAGACCCTGCCACAGCGAGCGGCCGAGCTGCTGGGCGGCGAGCCTGACGACACCACCCTGCGCCGCTATCTGCACGGGCTCCCCGGTGTGGAGGCGGTCGGTCTCGAACAGCGCGCGGCCGACCTCGGCAGCCGCTCGGTCAAGACGACCTCGAAGGCC
>NZ_JBFUFC010000150.1:0-9437 GCF_056403635.1 Microbacterium sp. P2_F9
CGTTGGAGCCGATCGCCGTCCACGGCGCTACGACCAGCACCGACAGCAGATCGCGCGCCGGGTCGGCGTAGATCGCCGCAGCGATCGCGGTGCCGGCCGCGATCAGCTCGATTCTGCTCAGCGCACCCCCGCAGACGCGGGCGATGAGGTCGTACGCGCCAGGGGTCGTGCTCGAGGGCAGCACCTGGACTCCCGGGCTGAGTGCCACGAAGGAGGGAAGCGGGGCGCTCTCGGCGGCCCGCGCGAGCGCCTCGCCACCGGACGCGATGCCCAGGTCGCCCCCTTCGAACGCGAGGCAGGCGGTCGGTGCATCTTCGGCGGCGCTCGACGTCGACGTCGCGAAGGGGACGGGGGCAGCTCCGCCGGTCCGGTAGACCGCGACCACCGCGACGCCCCCGACCAAGGCGCCGATCAGGACGAGAGACACCACCGCCGCGGACATCCCGAATCCGCGCCCCACCCGGGCGTCGTCCATACCCCGTAGTTTCCGCCCACGACCGGACGATGAACAGGGGCTTGCGGGTCGCTCGGACGAGTGCCCTAGCCGATGACCACGCGGGCGAATCCGAAGGCCTCGACCCGCACCGTCGCCGTCTGGCCGGCGACCGCGACGGCGATCTCCCTCGGCCGGGCGTCGAGGTTCGCCACGAGCACGGTCGAGCCCGCGGCATCCTGCGCTCCGATCGCCCAGACCAGACCGTCCGGGCTGTCGCCCCACAGCCGCCGCGCGCCCGGTGCGGCCTGCTCGGCGAGGAGCGCGATCGCCGCAGCGACCGGGAACGGCTCGCCGGAAGGAGAGCGGATGCCGCGTGCCCCCCACTCCTCGAAGTAGGCGATGCTCGCCACACCGGGGATGGCCAGGGCCGCGGCGCTCGCCATGACCCAGGCGGCGAGTTCGGGGGACTGCTGCCGAGGGTCGGCCGCTCCGGTGAACTCGGCGCCGTAGCCCTCGCCCAGATCAGTGCGGGTGGGTCCGGGCTGAGGAACGGTCGCCAAGTGGTTGAATCGCGGTCGCAGCGCGATCGGCCCGACGTGCACGGGGCGGCCCTTCGCGAACTCGACGGTCTGCTCGGCGACGAGGCGCTGCATCGCGATCGACTCGATCAGCTGCTCGGTGCCGTGGGCATGGAAGAGCGGGGTGACCGCGACGGTAAGGCCGTCGAGATCCTCGGGGAGGCGGTGCTGCTCGCGGTTGAGCTCCGTGAAGTGGGAGCGGGCGCCCCCCACCACCGGGACGTCGACCCCGGCCGCGGCCAGGGCAGCGCGCAGCGCGACGACCGCGTCCTGATCGGACACGTGCTGTGCGGCGCGCGCCTGCTGGAAGGGGGCGACCCGGAGCACTTCCCGGCCAGGCAGCGCGGCGACCGCGTCGACCAGCGCCAAGGGGAGGTCGGCGTCGAGGAGGAAGCGCACATCGAGCGGCTTCCCGCTCGCGGCGGCCCTGGTGAGGGCCGCGCGCCAGTTCGGGCTCGCGAGGTCGAGCTCGACGAGGACGAAGTCGCCGAGTGGCGCCGCGTCGGGCGCGGGATCCGGCGCCGTCGCGGCTCCGAGGCCGACTGAAGGGAAGCCGTCTCCGGCCTGCAGGTCGATCCGAGCTGGCGCGGCCTCCGGCGCCGTGCTCAGCTGCGGGCGGGATTCGTGACGCGCCGGGTCGGGGCATCCGTCGTCGGCGTGTCGGCGCTCATCCCCGCTGTTGGGTACGGAGGGGTGGGGATCAGCCGCGGCCATCCGGGCATGGAGGGTGACGCTCTGGCGCACCAGACCGCCGGCGGGCAGCAGGTAGGGGAACGGCAGCGCGAGCGGGCGGCTGTACGTCTTGAACGAGGCATCTGTCCAGTTGCGCTGGTCTTCCATCTCGAACACGTCACCGGCGAAGGCGACGGATGCCTCGACCCCGTCGTCCGCCCACTCCAGTGCGGCGATATCGAACACCGGCTGGTGCGGGCTGATCTCGCGCGGGAACCGCGTCTGCTCGACGTCTCCGCCGGAGTGCGTCACCGCGAGCTCGGCACCCGCGACCTGGTACGGGTGCAGCACGACCAGGCCGGTGCGGTTCGTCTGGAATTCCGTGCCCGAGATGGCATCGAAGGTCACCTGCAGGTCATCGCCGTCCGCGGCTGCGCGCACGGTGCCACGCACCTCAGCCCCGAACGCGGTCGTCGACAGCGCGACCACCAGCGCATCGTCCGCGGCCGTCACCGACTCGACGGTGAGCGCGGCGGTGTTCCAGTCGCGGTCGCGGACCACGGCACGGATGCTGCGCAGCACGCGACGCCCGTCGAACCGCACCTCGGCGAGCTCGTCGTCGCGCAGCTCGAGCGACCACGGTCCGCTCCGCCACGGCACCGACGGTGCGTGCGAAGAGTCCCAGGCCGTGCTCATGCTGTTGCGCCGCTCGTCAGAGCGTCGTCATCCCGCCGTCGACCGCGAACAGGCCGCCGGTCGCGAACGCGCCATCGTCTGAGGCGAGGAACACCATGATGCCCTCGACGTCCTGCGGCGATCCGGCCCGACCCAGCGGAATGCGCCCGATGATGGCCGCTCGCGCCTCCGGATCGGAGGTGATGGTCGACACGAGCGACGTCTCGGTATAGGCCGGCACCACGGTGTTCACGCGTATGCCCTGATCGGCATAGGCTGCGGCGACCGTGCGGGCCAGGCCGTGGATGCCGGCCTTGGACGCGCTGTAGGCGGTGAAGTCCCGGCCCTCGCCGTTCAGGCCGGTCGGGCTGCCGGTCAGGATGATCGACCCGCCGCCACCCTTCGCGACCATCGACCGGACCGCGTGCTTGACGGTGAGGAACGTGCCGGTGAGGTTGATGTCGATGGTGCGCTTCCACACGTCGAGGTCGAGGTCGGCGGCTGCGGCATCCTGTCCGAACAGCTGCACACCCGCGTTCGCCACGACGACGTCGGGTGCCCACCCGCTCGCCGCCAGTTCGGCGAAGGCAGCCTCGACCGATGTCTCATCGGCGATGTCCATCACCGCGGCGCGTGCCGTCGGGCCGATCGTCGAGACGGCGGCAGCCGCGGCCTCGGCATTGCGGTCGGCGATGATGACCCTGGCGCCCTCGGCGGCGAAGCGGGCAGCCACGGCGAACCCGATGCCGGTGCCCGATCCGGTGACCAGGGCGGTCTTGCCTGCAAGTCGGCTCATCAGGTTCTCCTAGCGCTCGATGTGACTGCGCTCGATTTTTTCGAGGTGCAGCATGCGGGCGAGGTTCTTGTCGAGCTCGTCGTCGCGGAAGATCTTCTTCCAGTCGTCCTTGATGATGCTCTCGCGACCGTAGTCCATCGCGATGAGGCAGGCGTCGCTGAACGGGTTGTCGCCGCGCAGGCCGTTCGCGAGGGCGACCTGCGTGTGGCCGTACAGGATGCTGCGCGCCGCCGCCTCGGGCACGCCCATGGTGTTGACCGCCTCGCTGAGCGCCTCGTTGAGCAGGGCGCCGATCATGCACGCGACAGTCTCGACGAGGGTGGGCTCGAGCTGGGCGAGCTGCTTGATCGTGACCCAGTGCACGTCGATGATCGGCGCGTAGATCGCCCGGACGGTGGCCTCGACGATCGCCTGCTTGGCGGGGTCATCGGACTCGATCGCGGCGATCGCATCCTGTGGCGCCGCGATGCCGCCGAACGTGTCTGCCCACTCCTCAGGGGTCTGCCGCTGCAGGAAGATCGACGGGTGGCAGGGGTGCGCGACGGCGCGGATGACGTCGGCGCGGTCAGTCAGCAGGCCGGCGTATGCCGCGGCCGGGTCGAGCGTGAGCGCGATCGCGCCGGACTTCAGCTGCGGCACGAGCTCGGCGGTCACGGGGCCGAGCGCCAGGTCGGGGACGGCGAAGACGACGATGTCGGCGTCGGCGACGGCGGTCGTGGCATCCGTCAGCTCCCGCCCCGCGTCGATCGTGCGCTGCGCGCCCGCGGGGGAGTTCTCGACGTAGCTGACGTGATGGGCGGTCTTGGCGAGGTTGTTCGACACCCGCATGCCCATCTTTCCGCCCGCGCCGATGACGGCGATCCGGTAGGTCCCTGAGCTTGGAGATGGGGTCCCTGAGCTTGTCGAAGGGTCGGTAGGTGTGCTCACAGCGTGCTCCTCAGATAGTCGAGTGTGATGCGGGTCCAGTCCCGCTCGGCGGTGACGGTGGTCTCGGGGTCGCCCTGCCAGGGCAGCCAGTGCTCGACGATCTCGTTGATGCCGCGCTCGCGAGGGCGGACGGTCTCGAGCAGGTGGGGGTAGTCGTGCAGGCCGGTGCCCATCGGGGCGCCGCTGTAGGTGAAGCCCACCCAGCCGTTGCGCCGGGCGAAGGCGAAGTCCTTCACGTGGATGTTCTTCACGACGGGCGCGGCGATCTCGACAGCGGTGCGCGGGGGCTCGAGGCGAGCGACGACGTTCGCCGGGTCGAGGCACACGCCGAGCCGATCGGATCCGACCCGCTCGACGAGCGCGACGAGGTCGGTGGTGGCGACCTGCTCGTACGTCTCGAGGGCGAGCGTGACTCCGGATGCCTCGAACTCGGGCAGCGCGGCGGTCAGCCACTCCTCGGCCTCGGCCAGCGAGGGGCGGGTCGTGGGACCGAAGAGCATCGACCGGACGAGGCCGGCATCGAAGATCGCGGCGAGCTCGAGGAAGCGCGTTAGGCGCTCGGGCTCGATGCCCTTCGTGCCCAGCTCGATCGTGAGATGCAGGTCGCGCGCGGCCGCGGCGGCATCGGCGAGTTCTGTCGCATCCATCGACTCCAGCGGTGCGTAGTCGCAGATCTGGAAGAGGTCTACGCCGAGCTCGCGCGTCGCCTCGAACGCCTCGATCAGCGACAGCTGCGTCGGTGCGAGATCGGAGTGCTGCCAGAAGAACGCGTACGTGCCGAGCCCAATCATGCGTCGCCTCGCTCACCGTGGTTTGACGACCGGGACTCGGCCAGTGCGGCGGCTTCGTCGAGCACCGCAGCCATGTTGTCGGGATCGTGGGCGAAGCGTCCGAGGAAGAGCCCGTCGACGGCGTCGCCCAGCTCGGTGAGCAGCCCCGGGCCGGCCGAGCCGCCGTAGATGACGAACGTTCCTGGCCGGTCGGCGACGGCTTCCCGCAGCCCCCGCGTCACGGTCTGGATGTGCGCGACCGGGGCAGGCTCGGCCGCGCCGATCGCCCACACCGGCTCGTAGGCGACGATGATCCCGCCGTCCGGCGCGCCGTCGAGCGCGTCGCGGAGCTGGGCGACCATACGGGCGGCGGCCTCGGCCGGCTCGACGCGCTCGTCCTCGCCGATGCACAGCACGGGCCGCAGTCCGTTGCGCAGGGCGGCGGCGGTCTTGGCGCGCACGACCTCGTCGGTCTCGCCGAAGAGCCGGCGGCGCTCGGCGTGTCCGATCTCGACCACGCCCACGCCGACCTCGGCGAGCTCCGCCGGGCTGACCTCGCCCGTGAACGCACCGGAGTCCTCGGCCGCGGCATCCTGCGCTCCGATCACGGTGTTCGTTCCCGCGAACGCCTCGAGGGCGGCGGCGATCTGCAGGTAGGTGGGGATGACGAAGAACTCGACGGTGCCGCTCGCAACCGCGGGATGCCCGGCGACGACCCCCGCTACGCGCGCAAACCACGCGTGCGCCTCGAGATGCCCGAAGTACATCTTGAGGCTCACGCCGACGGTCACGCGCGGGGGCATCAGCAGCTGCCGGTCTGCTCGTACCGGTCGAGGTCCGCGACCTTCTCGGCGGAGGCCGAGGTCGGGTCGAACCGGTAGGTCAGCCACTCGCGGGCCAGGCGGCGGGCGAGCTCGATGCCGACGACACGCTGCCCGAAAGTCAGCACCTGCGCATTGTTCGAGAGGACGCTGCGCTCCACGGAGAAGCTGTCGTGCGCCGTCACCGCGCGAATTCCGGTGACCTTGTTCGCGGCGATCGCGACGCCGAGCCCTGTGCCGCAGACGAGCAGCGCGCGGTCGGCTTCTCCCTTCGCGACCAGCTCCGCCGCAGCCGTGGCGATGCGGGGATAGGAGGTGTGGCCGTCGGCGTCCACACCGACGTCGACCACGGACGCGACGCCGGGGTTCGCCTCCAGGTCGCGCTTGAGGATCTCCTTGTAGTCGAAGCCGGCATCATCGCAGCCGATGACGATCCGCAGTGGTTCKGGCATGTCAGTTCCTTTCATCCGCGGCATCGGCGAGCAGTGCGCCGATGGCGGTGGCGATGAGGGCGAGCGAGTGCGCGCCGGGATCGGGGGTGCCGAGGCTCTTCTCCGCGTGCGGCCGCGCGCGGCCCATGCGGGGGAGCAGGTCGGCGGTGGAGGCCGCGGCCTGCGTCGCCGCGCTCGCCGCGGTGCGCCAGGCATCGGCGAGGCGGGCCCCGCCATCGACGGCACGGCTGAGTTCGGTGCTGAAGGGCACCAGCGCGTCGACCATCGTCTTGTCGCCCACCTTGGCCTTTCCGTAGGCCATCACGCCCGCGGAGGCCGCGGCGATGCCGGCGGAGACGGATGCCGCGCTCGGCGCGTCCTCGTCGCCGATCGCTTCGCCGACCGCGCGGAGGATGACGCCCCAGAGCGCGCCGGACGTGCCGCCCGCGCGGTCCGACCAGGCGTCGCCCGCGTGGACGAGGACGGTGCCGGCACCGGCGCCCTGCGCAGCGGCGCCGGCCGCGGCCTCGCGCGCAGCGCGCGCTCCACGCTGCATGCCGATGCCGTGGTCGCCGTCGCCGGCGATCTGGTCGAGCCGGCCGAGCTCGTCGACGTGCTCGTCGACGATGGCAGCGGTCGCCGCGACGACGCGGGCAGTCAGGTCCGCGGCCGCGCGGGAGGCGTCGCTCGCGGGCGGGACCGCGTCGGCGGTCGCGGCATCCGTCGTCGTGGTGTGATCGTGGGCGACCGGCGCGACCGAGCCGCGGCGGTAGGCGGGTGTGTCGACGGGGGCGTCCCAGAGGGGTGCGAGCTCGTCGTCCAGCCAGAAGAGGGTGAGCGAGGTGCCCGCCATGTCGAAGCTCGTGCAGTACTCGCCCACGTGCGGGTCCACGATGACGGCGCCCGCTGCGGTGAGCAGCTGCGCGATGCGCCGGTAGACGACGAACATCTCCTCGTACTTGAGCGATCCGAGCCCGTTGAGGATCGGCACGACGCGCGCGCCCTGGGCGGTCACGATGCCGGCGGGCAGTTCGTCGAGAAGCCGGGACACGAGCAGTTCGGCCAGTCCGTCGGCGGTCGGGATGTCGGTCTCGTCGATGCCCGGTTCTCCATGGATGCCGAGGCCGATCGCCATGCGGCCCTCGGGCACGCTGAACAGGGGCGCCTCCGCGCCGGGGAGCGTGCAGCCCGTGAAGGCGACGCCGAAGGAGCGGGTGCGCTCGTTCGCGAGCTGCGCGAGCCGGGTGACCTCGGCGAGGTCGCTGCCCGCCTCGGCCGCGGCGGCGGCGACGCGGAAGACGGTGAGGTCGCCGGCGATGCCGCGGCGCTTGTGCTTCTCGTGGGGAGCGGCCGAGAAGATGTCGTCCGTGACGGTCACGGTCTCGCAGGCGATCCCTTCGGCGCGGAGGCGATCCTGCGCGGCATCGAAGTTGAGCACGTCGCCGGCGTAGTTGCCGTAGCTGAAGAACACCCCGCCGCCGTGATGCGCGGCCTTCGCGACCGAGACGATCTGCTGCGTCGAGGGCGAGGCGAAGAGATTCCCCATCGCGGCGCCGTGCGCGAGTCCGGGTCCGACGAGCCCGCCGAAGGCGGGGTAATGGCCGGACCCGCCGCCGATGACGACGGCAACCTGGCCGTCGGGCACGACGGTGCTGCGGACGACCCCGCCGGCAACGCGGCGGACCGAGCGGCCGTTGGCTGCGACGAAGCCGTCGATCATCTCGTCGGCGAAGGCGGCCGGGTCATTCCATAGACGCGTCATCGCGGCTCCTCGGGAGATCGGAGATCGGGGCGGCAACCGTTGTCGCGCTAAGTCAGTCTGACAAACCGGTTGACCAATTGCAAGTCTCTTTGGCGATCGGGTCACTCGTTGTGGATCTCGAAATCGAGGGTGACCCCATCCGCGTCACCGGGAGTGATGTGCAGTTCAGTGCTGCCGAACCGCTGTGTCCAGACGTCTGGTCTTCCGAGGTGCGGCTCGACGGCGTGTTGGGCGTCGTCGTCGTCGAGGTCGTCAGAGACGATCCAATGGCCGCTCCCGATCCTTCGGCTCTGTGTCCACACAGGCCCCGCGAGCCAGGAGGCGAGGACCACGGTGGCGCCGGCCTCGGCGCGCGATCGGAGGAGCGCGAGCGTCGTCTCGGGCAGGCGGCTTCCCGCCGCGATGATGAGCTCCGGCATCCCCAGCTGGTCATCCCTGACGTGCTCATCGAACACGAGCACGTTTCGCGCGGCGTGGAAGAGTCCGTGCGTGCGCGTTGCGTGGGGGGCGCCGGCCGCGAGAGGGAAATCCGATCGCGGGATGCTGTTCAGCTCGTGCCGTGGGAAGTCATAGCCAGGAATGTGCATGCAGCTTCCGGTCGAGGGGATCGTCCCGTGGCTGAGCACATGCCACGCCTCGAACACGCTCTTCGACGACTCGGGCGCCGTGGCCAGCCGGTTGCCGAACGGCTGGTGACCCCGCCCGAAGTCGCTGTCTTCGGCGTGGATGAGCACGATGTCCGCACGCGCTTCGTCGAAGCGCCAATGCAGCGGATGAGCGGGCACGAACTCGCGGACGAACTCCCGCCACACTGCGCCGAACTCGGTGTCGGCGAACCCTTCCTCACTGTGCTGGAGGAGCACATCGACGTTCTCGACGAACAGTCCGGTGGGTGCGAACAGATAGGCGAGGCGCAGCGCCGAGGCGAACTCGGCGGGCGAATGCCCGGGAAAGCCCGGTGCGCGCGTGAACCACGGTCCGATGTCGGGACCCCACAGGTCAGCGCAGATCCAGAACTGCCGGCGGTATTGGAGTGAGGCGCCCAGCGCCGTCGACAGCTGGAGAGGCTGGAACGACTCCTTCATCACCTTGGGGCACGGTGTCATTCCGGCGCGCGCGAAGGTATGGAACATGACGGGAAAGACCTGCTCGGCGAAGACGGGCACCTCCGGTGCGCCACCTTCCGTCACGGCATTCTCGACGTCGCGGACGATGCCCTGGATCGCCGTATGAATGGTTGCGATCGCTTCGGACGCCGTCGCGCCCGTCGTGTCGCCGAAGTGCGGCAGGAAGGCGTCTCGACGGTACTGATCCGCGTGGATCTGCAGGTGCTCCGGCTCGTCGTACAGGACGCCCGCGAGTCGCCCAGCGTCAGCCGCCTGCTGGATGATCTCCGCAGGGATGTCGTAGCGGTTGGTGCCGGCGACGTGGGGCCCGTTGATGTTGCCGTACTCGTTCCCGAGGACGACATCGATGCCCGCCGCGCTGAGATCGTGGAACAGCGGGCCATGGTCGTGCTCGATGGGGATCACATGGTGCACGTAGAAGTCCGCTCCGAGGTCGCGGAGC
>NZ_JBFUFC010000151.1:0-9337 GCF_056403635.1 Microbacterium sp. P2_F9
CTTGCCCGTCCCCGCGCGCCCGGTGACGAAGACATGCTCGCGGGTGTCCTCGATGAGCCGGAACAGCGCCTCCTGCTCGGCGGAGAGAGGCGGGGCGGTCACCGATTCATGCTAACCAGCATGTGCACGTCCGCCCGGCACGAACGGTCACATAGCGGGAACACTCAGGAGCGGGTTTCTAGACTGTGCCTGTGGACCGGGGGGTCATCGGCAATCCTCCGGGGGAGCGAGACGCGCCCCCGGATCCCGCGGCGAGCCCTCACGCGGGTCCCGCGCCGGCTGATGCCATGGCAGCAGGACCGACGGATGCCGCGGCCCCGCGAAGCCGGCGACCTCGGCTCGCGCTCGATCTGACGCTCCTCGCGCTCGTCGGCGTGCTGCTGGTGGGCGCCGTCACCGCGGCGGTGGCCGTGCTGTACGAGCAGTTCTACAGCCCGAGCGCCTTCGTGGAGCGGTACCTCGACACGCTCGCCGAGGGGGGCGCCGCCGATGCGCTCGCCATGCCAGGGGTCGCGCTGGATTCCGCCGAGCTGGAGGCTGCCGGACTGCCGGCAGAGGCATCCGATGCCCTGCTGCGTCGCGCCGCCCTCGCGACGCTGACTGACATCCATATCGTCTCCGCGACGACCGGAGAGGACGGGATCACCTCGGTCACGGCTGCCTACTCCGCCGGCCCCTACCCGGGGACGACGACCTTCCGGGTGGAACGCGATGGCATGATCGGGGTCGCCCCGACCTGGCGGTTCGCGACGAGCCCGCTCGCGGTCATCGACCTCACGGTGCGCGGCTCGATGTCGTTCCAGGTGAACGGGTTCGAGGTCGACAAGCGGCAGGTCTCGCCGGACGGCGTGGACGCCGACCCGCTCGCCTCGCTCGCCCTGCTCGCGTTCTCACCGGGGATCTACTCGGTGTCGGTCGATTCGGCCATCTCATCCTCGCCGGGGGTCGCGGTGCTCTCCGACAGCCCGATGAAGGCGACCCCGATCGAGGTGCAGGCCGCCGCGACCGACAAGTTCGTCGCCGTGGTGCAGTCCAGGGTGGAGGAGTTCCTCACCGACTGCGCCACCCAGGACGTGCTGCTGCCCACCGCGTGCCCGTTCGGCTACCAGGTCGAAGATCGCATCGTGTCGCCACCCGTCTGGGCGATCGCGCAGCAGCCCACGGTGACCCTCACGCCGGATGGGGCGGGGTGGAAGATCCCCGAGACCGAGGCGACCGCGCACATCGAGGTCGACATCCGATCGCTGTTCGACGGCTCCATCCGCCACGTCAGCGAAGACGTGCCGTTCCTCATGACCGGCACGATCACGGTTCTTCCCAACGGCAGCGCCTCGATCGTGGTCGACAGCACCGACCCGCGCTGACTGTTCCGCACCACTTCACCGCCTGGACCGTTTCGCACCGGGTCCGGCGCACGCTGCCTCGCCCGCGCATCCGCCATGATGTGGAGCGGAGGTTGAGATGACGTCGAAGGGGATCAGCCGGTGGCTGCCCGGCCTGAGCACGGCCCAGCAGTACCGCCGGGCGTGGCTGTGGCCTGACGTCCGGGCGGGCATCGTCGTGACCGCGCTGCTCATCCCGGCGGGCATGGGCTACGCCGAGGTCGCCGGACTGCCGCCGGAGACCGGCCTCTACGCCACGATCGTGCCGCTCGTCGCCTACGCGATCTTCGGGCCGTCCCGCATCCTGGTGCTCGGCCCGGACTCGTCGCTCGCCCCGATCATCGCCGCGTCGATCCTCCCGCTGGCCCTCGGCGACGGCGAGCGCGCGGTGGCGCTCGCCGGTCTCCTCGCGATCATGGTGGGCGGGATGCTGCTGATCGGCGGCATCCTCCGCCTCGGGTTCGTCACCGACCTGCTGTCCAAGCCGATCCGCGTCGGCTACCTCAACGCCATCGCGCTGATCGTGATCATCTCGCAGATCCCGAAGCTGCTCGGCTTCTCGATCGACGCCGAGGGGATGTGGCAGGAGGTCGTCGAAATCACGCGCGCGATCGCCGGCGGTGAGGTCCAGCCGCTCGCTGTCGCGTTCGGCGTGGGCTCGCTCATCGTCATCTTCGTGCTCAAGCGCGTGAAGTCCCCCATACCGGGCGTGCTGGTCGTCGTCGTCCTGTCGATGGTCCTCACCGGGGTCCTCGGGCTGTCCGACGCGCTTCCGGTCGTCGGCGCGTTGCCGCAGGGCCTTCCCGCGCCCGCACTCGAGGGGCTGCAGTGGTCCGACGTCGGTGCGCTGGCCCTCCCGGCGGCCGGGATCGCGCTCGTCGCCTTCGCAGACAGCGCCGTGCTGTCCCGCACCTTCGCCGCCCGCCGCGGCGAGAGCGTCGACGGGAGTCAGGAGATGTCCGGCATCGGCCTCGCCAACATCGCCGGCGGACTCCTCGGCGGGTTCCCGGTCTCGGCGTCGTCGTCGCGCACCCCGGTCGCCGAACAGGCGGGCTCGCGCACGCAGCTCACCGGCGTCGTCGGCGCCGCACTCATCCTGGGGTTCATCCTGCTGGCCCCCGGGCTCACCGAGTTCCTCCCCTCGGCGGTGCTGGCGGCGGTCGTCATGGGCGCCGCGGTCGGCCTGATCGACCTGCGCGGCCTCCGGGCGCTGTGGCGCATGGACAAGGTGGATGCCGGCCTCTCGCTGGCCGCGTTCCTCGGCGTGATCGTGTTCGGCGTGCTCGAGGGCATCATCGTGACGATCATCCTGTCGCTGCTCGCCTTCATCAATCAGTCCTGGCGGCCTTACAAGGCCGAGCTCGGACGCGTGCCGGGCCTGCGCGGCTACCACGATCTGTCGCGAGAGCCGGAGGGCGAGCGCATCCCGGGGGTCGTCATCGTGCGGTTCGACGCCCCGCTGTTCTTCGCCAACGGCGCCGTCTTCGACGACTTCGTGCGCGCGAGCGTCAAGGCCGCCGGTCCCGGCATCCACACCGTCATCCTGGCGGCGGAGCCGATCACCGACATCGACACGACGGCCGCCGACGAGCTGATCGAGCTCGACGACTACCTGATCGCCCACGACATCCGGCTGATCATAGCCGAGATGAAATCGCCGGTGCTCGACGTCATGCGCAGCTACGGGCTGACCGACCGGTTCACCCCCGACCGCTTCGCCTCGACCGTGGGCGCCGCCGTCGACGAGATCACCGGCACCCTGCGCACCGATCTGAAGGCGCCGCAGGACGAGGATCCGGATGCCGCACCCCGGTCGTGACGCCGCGTGAGCTGACGCCGACTCACCCCCTGACGGGCTTCGGCCCGCGCGCTCAGTGCCGGCYGGCCTCGCGCTCGGCGAGTTCGGCGAGGTGCGCGTTGTACGCCTCGAGCTCGGCGTCGCCCGACCGGTCGGCCTGCCGGTCGCTGCGGCGCTCGGCGCGCGCATCGCTGCGACTCCACTGGATCGCCACCGTGATCGCCAGGATGAGCGTGGGGATCTCGCCGATCGACCAGGCGACGCCGCCGCCGACGTACTGATCCTCCAGGGGGGTGGCGCCCCAGGTGCGGCCCATCGTGCCGAACCACTCCGACACCATGAGCCCGCTCTGCATCATGATCGCGATGCCGAAGAAGGCGTGCATCGCCATGATGCCGATCAGCAGGAGCAGCCGCCCGGGGTAGGGCAGGCGGTAGGCGACCGGGTCGATCCCGATCAGGCTGAGCGCGAACAGGTACCCGGTCAGCAGGAAGTGCGCGACCATCCACTCGTGCCCGAGGTGGTCGTACAGCGTCCAGCGGAAGATGTCGGTGTAGTAGAAGATCCAGAGCGAGCCCATGAAGAGCCCGGCCGCCACGAACGGGTGCGTCAGCACCCGGGCGACCGGCGAGTGCACGGCCCAGAGGATCCACTCCCGCCCGCCTCGGGTGCCGTCCTTGCGCTTGCGCACCGCGCGGGCGGCCAGCGTGACCGGCGCCCCCGCGACGAGCAGCACCGGGATCGCCATGGAGAGCAGCATGTGCCCGACCATGTGCATGCTGAACAGGTACTCCTGGTACGCGTTCACCGGGCCGGAGGTCACCCAGAACAGCAGGAGCAACCCGCTCGTCCACAGCACCGTGCGGTACAGCGGCCAGCGGTCACCGCGGCGGCGCAGCCGCCACACGCCGGCGAGGTAGAAGAAGATCCCGAATCCGGCGGCGAAGGCCCAGAGCAGATCGAAGTTCCATGAGGTGAACCATCGGTCGATCGTCAGCTCGGGCGGCAGCGCGGCGCCGGTGAGGATCTCCGACGGGGTGCGGATCTCGGGCAGCCCCGAGTTCGTCGGCGGCGGTGTGCGGCCGAGCGCCGCGGCGGCGCCGCTGGCGAGCCCCATGAACGCCAGTTCGAGCGCAATCAGCGACCAGAAGCGCCGGGATGAGGCCGCCGGATCGAGTGGGCGCGCAGCGCCTGTATCGAGATCATCCGTCTTCATCCGCGGGATCTGGCGGCGACGGTAGTAGGCCGCGAGGATGCCGATGGAGAGCAGCGCCACGACCTTGACCAGCACGATGACGCCGTACGGGCTGGCGAGCCCGGCCCACGTCCCGACGCCGATGGCGGCACGGGCCGTGCCCGCGATCGCGACGACGACGAATGCCGCGAGCGCGATGCTCGAGTAGCGTGCCATGGCCGCGGCCATCGTGCGGCGATCGACGATCGGCCGGATGATGACCATGAGCAGCAGCCCGCCGAGCCACACGGCCGCCGCGATGATGTGCAGCACGAGGGCCATGATCGCCGCGGTGTGGTTCGCCTCGGTGCCCGAGTGCCCCTGGGTGCCCATCGGCACGAGGGCCGCCACCGCGAGCAGGGCGGTGAAGAAGGTCGCCGTCCAGGACCGCACCGCGAAGGCCAGGATCGTGAGGGCGGCGCCGGCGATGGTCGTAATCAGCCAGGTGCGGCCGGGCTCGGTCTCGACCAGGAACCGGCCGAGCTGCGCGCCGAACTCCGGACCGGCGTCCAGGACGGGGTTGAAGGCGTCGAGGAACGTCAGAAATCCGGTCGCGGCGGCCCCGAGGGTGAACACGGCGGCGGAGACGGATGCCGCATCCAGCGCGGTGTCGAACTCGCGCTCCCCCGCCTTCAGGGAGAACAGGGCGGTCACGAGCGCCCCGACCATCCCGGCGGCGGCGAGATTGACGCCGAGCCGGGCGACCGGAAGGCCCCACCGCACGAACGGACCGGGATCGCCGATGACCAGCGGAGCCGCTCCCCCGCCGAACGCGAGACCCCACACCAGCGCGGCGAGCGCTGCGGTGACGAGGATCAGGGGGCCGGCGAGGCGCAGGGCCCGGGGATTGCCCGCGCCGCCCGAGGCTCCGCGCGGCGCGGCAGCGCCGTGCGGTGGGGGCGTCGGGATCACCCATCAACCCTAAGCGCGCGGGCCCTGTGGCTGATCCGGCCCGCGCCACCCCCGCTCGTTGAGCGAGCGAAGCGAGACGAAACGCCCCGCCGGGCTCGAAGTTCCGGCTCGCGCTGTCGAAACCGCCTCACGCGCCCGAACGCAACGGCCGCGGATGGCGGTTTGGACAGCGTGAGGGATCGCGGCGGCCGCCGCACATGCAGGAGGGGGATGCCGCGAGTCGCGGCATCCCCCTCCTCAGATCAGTCGGCTACTTGACCGCGGCCTTCAGCTTCGAGCCGGCCGTGACCTTGACGCGCTGGCCCGCGGGGATCTTGATCTCTTCGCCGGTCTGCGGGTTGCGGCCGGTGCGGGCCGAGGTCTCGACGCGCTCGAACGCGATCCAGCCCGGGATCGAGACCTTGCTGCCCTTGGCGACGGCCTCGGAGACCGTGGCGAAGAGGGAGTCGAGCACGCCCGAGACGGCGGACTGGCTCTGTCCGGTCGCGCTCGCGATGCTCGCGACGAGTTCGGTCTTGGTGATGGACTTGTCGGCCATGTGGTGTCCTCCAAGGCGGCGCGACGGCCGCCTTACATTGCTCGGACCGGGTGACGAGCGCCGCCCGGCTGGTCGGATCGACCGCCTCGAATGTAACCGAAAACGCCGGGCAAACCGCGGATTTCTGCGGTTTTTCGACGTTCTTCCCGGCGTGTCKGGGGCAGATGTGGCTTATGTGACGGCTGTGACGCGGGTTGAGGCCACACGTCGCGCACCCAACCCACATGCCGAGGGCGCCGATTTCTGTGGGTTCGAGCGCCGATCCGTGGGTTCGACTCCGGGGGCCGCGGGCCCGGGTGGGGTGCCGGTGGGACACCACATTCCGGCCGAGAAACCACATTCCGGCCGAGAAGCCACGCCCCGCGTGATGTCTCGGCAGGTTCGTGGTTTCTCGCGGTGTGTACCTGAGGCCCGCCCAAGGCCGGCCGGCGTAGACGCCGGAAACGGTCAGGACCGGTGGGTTGCGATGACGCCGCGCGCGGTGCGTGCGAACGCCGGAGCGACCCGGTCTTCGCCGTCGAGATAGCCGCCGACGAGGGCAGCGTCGCGGAGGAGGACGAGGGATGCCGCGACCTCGTCGGGCTCCGACAGCCCGGCCGCCTCGGCCAGCTGCTCGAGGGTGCCGCGGAACCACGCGCGGTGGCTGCCGATGACATCGCGCACAGCCCCCTCGTCGGCGTACTCCGCGGCGGCGTTGATGAAGGGGCACCCGCGCGTGTGCCGGTCGCGGATATCGGCGGCGATCCCGTCGATGGTCAGGTCGAGGAGCACGGCCGGATCGTCCGACAGCCCGGAGGCCGCAGCGAAGAGACCCCGAAGCTGTGCGTCCTCACCGCGGAGATACTCCACGACGAGGTCCTCTTTGCCGCCGAACTGCTTGTACATCGTCGCGCGCGTGACCCCGGCCGCCTCGATGATGYGGTCGACGCCCACCGAGTGGATGCCCTCGCGGTAGAAGAGGTCCGTCGCGGCGTCGAGCAGGCGCTGCCGGGCGGGGGAGATTCGGGACACCTTGACGTCCGTGGTGGTGCTCATGTGGGGCCTCCTGCCCTGACCATCGTGCCACTCGTACTCGCCGCGTCTGCGGGTGGGACCGGTGCCATCAGGGATTTCCGAGATTTTTCGAGAATGTTTGGGAATTCTCTTGTATAGATAGAACGTTCGGTCTATCGTAGCAGACATCAGCCCAGCAGGACCGGCTGAGAGATTCACCGGCAACACCGAACCCACCGCAACGCAACACCCACAGGAGATTGAAATGACCACCACGACCAAGACCCCCATCGTCCTCATCCACGGCCTCTGGATGACCCCTAAGAGCTGGGACACCTGGGCCGAGCGCTTCCGCGCCGCCGGCCACCAGGTCATCGTCCCGGGCTGGCCCGGCATCGACGACCGCACGGTCGAAGACATCCGGAACAACCCGGAGGCGCTGAAGGGGATCGGCCTCAAGCAGATCGCCGACAACTACGAGCGCATCATCAAGGACCTGCCCGAGAAGCCGATCATCATCGGGCACTCGTTCGGCGGAGTCATCACGCAGATGCTCGCCGACCGCGGCCTCGGCGTCGCATATGTCGGCGTCGCCCCCGGACAGACCGCCGGCGTCACCGCCCTCCCGCTGTCGACCCTGTGGACCGGCACGCCGATCCTCTCGAACCCCTTCGGCCGCAACGGCGCCAAGCCGCTATCGAAGCGCCACTTCCACTTCACGTTCGGCAACGACCTGCCCCGCAGCGAGTCCGACAAGCTCTGGGAGGAGTTCGCCGTCAACTCCTACAACCGGGTCTTCTTCGAAGGCGTGCTCTCGGTGCTCAACGAGAAGGGCGGCGTGACCCACGTCGACTACAGCCGCACCGACCGCGCACCGCTCCTCATCATCACCGGTGGGATCGACCACGTCGTGCCGCCGGCAATCGGCGAGGCGATCGTGAAGAAGTATCAGAAGACGGGCAGCCCCGCGGTCGTCGACTACAAGACGTACCCGGGTCGCACCCACCGCCTGGTCAGCCAGGACGGCTGGGAGGAGATCGCGGACTACGCCCTCGAGTGGGCGACCACCCACGTGGCGGCTCCCGCCACGGAGAAGGTCGAGAAGTAGGCGCATCCCCCGCGAACCAGGCGAGAAACCACTTCGCCGTCGAGACTCCAGGCCCCGCGTGGTGTCTCGACGGTCGAGTGGTGTCTCGGCCGGGGTTCCAGCGGTGGGATCCGGGAGGCCCGGGGTCAGCTGACCCCGGGCCTTCTCCCGTCAGCCTGCGACACCAGCGCCGGTCAGTCCCCGTGCAGCCGGCGCAGTGCCGCGACGACGTCGGTGTGCCAGCGGCGGGCGGCGGGGAGCACGCCGGTGAACATCGCGGTGTCGTGGATCACGCCCTGATAGCGCACCACACTGGCGTCGACGCCGGCGCTGCGCAGGGCATGGCCATACGCATCGCCGTCGCCGCGGAGCGGGTCATACTCGGCCGTGAGGATGACCGCCGGCGGCAGCCCCGCATGCGACGCGGCCCGCACCGGCGAGGCGTACGGCTCGAGCCCGCGGTCGAGGCTCCCGAGGTAGGTCCGCGCCACTGAGCGCAGTTCGCGGAGGGCGATCGGGCGAGGGATGCCGAGTTCTCGCGTCGCGGCGTAGTCGATGTGAGCGCCGGTGAGGTCGACGACGGGCACCTCGAGCACCTGGAGCCGCAGCGGGAGCTGCGCGCGGTCGCGGTTGACGAGGGTCACCGCCGCCGCGATGTTGGCCCCCGCCGAGGTGCCCGCGACCCCGATGCGCTCAGGGTCGACGCCGAGCTCGTCGGCCTTCTCGAAGAGCCAGACGAGCGCCGCGTATCCCTGCTCCACGGGAACCGGGTAGCGATATTCCGGAGCGAGCGAATAGTCCACCGCGACGACCGCGACCTGGGCGTCGACGGTGCGGCGGCGGTAGGCGGCATCCGTCGTCGGATAGTCGATTCCCCCGATGCGGAACGCGCCGCCGAAGAAGGCCAGCACGGCCGGCACGGGCGCACCGGCCGCTTCGCCGGGATAGTAGATGCGCACCCGCACGGTGGGATGCCCCGGAACCTCGACGTGGTATTCCGCCGTTCTGACGTCGGGGCCGGGGGTTCCGACGGTGCGGAATTCGCTGCGGTCCCACGCGAGGGCATCACGGCGATACTTCGCCCTGGCGTGAGCGTTCGGGCTGAGGCCCGCTGGGGAGGCGGCCTGTGCGGTGTCACTGGTCGCCGCGGCCGGCGCTGGGAGGGCGGGCGCGTGCCAGAATCGGCCGAGCGTCGCCACTCGCGCACGCATCGCGCCGACGGCCTTGTCGATCAGGTGCCTGCGGTGCACGCGCAGGCGCTCGTCGAAGAACGGATCCAACGGCATCCGAAACCCCCCTGCCTCGGCTCAGGTCGAGTGTAGGCCGGGGACGGGACGGCGAGGCAGGCCCTTGACAGGCGCCACAACAGCGGAAGGCCCGGAGTCCATAGGAC
>NZ_JBFUFC010000152.1:0-9307 GCF_056403635.1 Microbacterium sp. P2_F9
GGGATGAGCAGCGCACCGGTGAGGTAGTTGGTCTCCACGCGCTGCCGGAGGAACTCCGCGTAGCCGGTCGGCTCCCGGTGGCCGAGGATCCGGCTGGACAGGGCCTGCAGCACCGCGGTCCGGGGGTCGCCTTTCGCGGTCAACCGGCTCGAGAGGTACAGCCGGCCGTTCTTGATGTCGGCCACGGAACGAGTGGTCTGCGGCAGATCCGGCACGTAATGCAGGGTGAATCCCAGATGACCGGCGATGTCGGATGCCGTGCGCTGCGTGAGCGGACCGCCCGGGTGGTCGACGGCGGCGAGGAGCGCCCGAGCCTGCTGTTCGAGCTCGGGGAAGTAGTTGTTCTGCGTGCGCATGAGCCGCCGCAGCGCGAGGTTGGCGCGGCGGGCTTCCTCGGGTGTCGCGGCGCGCTCATCCCGAAGGCGGTCGAYCTCCGCCTGCAGCGCGAGCATCGCGCCGAGCGCCTCCGTCGGCACGGCCTTGCCGATACGGAAGGGGGCGATACCCAGCGCCTGGAACGTCTGACCCTTCATGGCACGCTCGAGTGCGATCTCCAGGGTGGCCCGCTCGTCGAGGTGCTCCGACTCCAGCAGGGCATCCAGTGTCGTTCCGAGCGCCCGAGCGATCGCACGCAGCAGCGTGAGCTTCGGCTCGCGGTGCCCGTTCTCAATCATCGAGAGCTGACTGGGCGCGCGCTCGACGGCCGCAGCGAGCTGGTCCAGGGTCAGGCCCCGCTGGGTGCGCAGCTGACGGATGCGTCGGCCGAGGGTGAGGGGATCCACCTCTTCATCTGACTCMCCGTTCGCGTCCAGGTGACCCGCGTCTCCGGTGTTCATGACGGCATTCTGTCACGAAAGCAGAAGAAGTCCGGATCTTCACATCTGCTTTGGCCATGACACCGCTCGAACTTCACACAGTGTGGTGACACGACCAGCGATTCGAGGAGAACCGACATGACGATCCACGCCACACCCGGCCAGCCGCCCCTCCGTGCGGGCGACCAGACGCAGACCGCCGCCGAGCTCCAGGAGATCTGGGAGACCGACCCGCGCTGGGACGGCATCGAGCGCACCTACACCGCCGATGATGTCATCGCGCTGCGCGGCTCGGTCCGCGAGGAGTCGACCCTCGCCCAGCGCGGCGCCGAGAACCTGTGGAACCTGCTGCACACCGAGGACTACATCCGGGCGCTCGGCGCCTACACCGGAGGTCAGGCCGTCCAGCAGGTGCGCGCTGGCTTGAAGGCGATCTACCTGAGCGGCTGGCAGGTCGCCGCCGACGGCAACCTCGCCGGCCAGACCTACCCCGACCAGAGCCTGTACCCCGCGAACTCCGTCCCGGCCGTCGTCCGTCGCATCAACAACGCGCTGATCCGGCAGGACCAGATCGAGCACGCCGAGGGCGACATCACCCAGGACTGGATCGCTCCGATCGTCGCGGATGCCGAGGCCGGCTTCGGCGGACCGCTCAACTCCTACGAACTCGCGCAGTCGCTGATCCAGTCCGGCGCCGCCGGTATCCACTGGGAAGACCAGCTCGCGAGCGAGAAGAAGTGCGGACATCTCGGCGGCAAGGTGCTCGTGCCGACGCAGCAGCACATCCGCACCCTGAACGCCGCTCGGCTCGCCGCCGACGTCGCCGGTGTGCCGACGGTCATCATCGCCCGCACGGATGCCCTCGCGGCGGACCTCCTCACGAGCGACGTCGACGAGCGGGACCAGGAGTTCACGACCGGCGAGCGCACCAGCGAGGGCTTCTACCGGGTGACCCCAGGCCTGGACGCGGTCATCAGCCGGGGTCTCGCGTTCGCGCCGTACGCCGATCTGCTGTGGGTGGAAACGGGCGAGCCCGACATCGAGCTGGCTCGCGCGTTCGCGGCGGCGATCCATGAGCGGTTCCCCGGCAAGCTGCTGGCCTACAACTGCTCGCCGTCATTCAACTGGAAGCGCCACCTCGACGATCAGCAGATCGCGACCTTCCAGCAGGAGCTCGCTGCCCTGGGCTACAAGTTCCAGTTCATCACGCTCGCCGGCTTCCACGCCCTGAACTACTCGATGTTCGACCTCGCCAGCGGCTACGCCGAGCGCGCCATGAGCGCGTACGTCGAACTGCAGGAAGCCGAGTTCGACGCCGAGGCACGCGGCTACACCGCGACCAAGCACCAGCGAGAAGCCGGAACCGGCTACTTCGACCGGGTGTCGACCGCACTCAACCCCGACAGCGTCACCCTCGCCCTGGTGGGATCCACCGAGGCCCAGCAGTTCCACTGACCAGACCGGAGAACAGATCATGACCATCACACACACGGGCTCTCCGCCCAGGACGACCACCCACACCCCGTCGATCGAAGTGCTCGGCACCATGCGCGAGCGCTACGACGAGATCATCACCCCGGACGCACTCGCGTTCCTCACCGAGCTGCACGATCGGTTCGCGGGACGCCGGCACGACCGGCTCGCCGATCGCCAGCGCCGCCGCTTCGAGGTCGGCAACGGGCACGACCCGCGGTTCCGCGATGACACCGCCCACATCCGCGACGACGCCGAGTGGCGCGTCGCGGGCGCGGGCCCCGGGCTCGAGGACCGCCGGGTGGAGATCACCGGACCGACCGACCCGAAGATGACGATCAATGCGCTCAACTCCGGCGCGAAGGTCTGGCTCGCCGACCAGGAGGATGCCACCTCCCCCACCTGGCGCAACGTCATCGAGGGGCAGCTCTCGCTCCGCGACGCCATCCGCGGGCAGCTGCGCTTCAAGAGCCCAGAAGGCAAGACCTACGAGGTCACCGCGGCGCAGACGCCGACCATCGTGATGCGCCCGCGCGGCTGGCACCTGATGGAGCAGCATCTGCGGTTCATCGACCGCTCCGGACGCGGGCTCGCAGCATCCGGCTCGCTCGTCGATTACGGGCTGTACTTCTTCCACAACGCGAAGCAGCTGATCGCGAACGGGCGGGGCCCGTACTTCTACATCGCCAAGCTCGAATCCAGCGAGGAGGCGAAGCTGTGGGATGACGTCTTCACGTTCAGCGAGCGGCACCTCGGCATCGCGCACGGCACGATCCGCGCCACGGTGCTGATCGAGACCCTGCCTGCGGCGTTCGAGATGGACGAGATCCTCTTCGAGCTGCGCGATCATTGCGCGGGCCTCAACGCCGGACGCTGGGACTACATCTTCTCGATCATCAAGAACTACCGCGGCCGCGGGGCGCGGTTCGTGCTCCCCGACCGCAGCGAGGTCACGATGACGGTGCCGTTCATGCGGGCCTACACCGAACTGCTCGTGCAGACCTGCCACAAGCGGGGTGCGTTCGCGATCGGCGGCATGAGCGCCTTCATCCCCAATCGCCGCGACCCTGAGGTGACGCAGCGCGCGTTCGAGAAGGTCGCCGCCGACAAGAAGCGCGAGGCCGCCGACGGCTTCGACGGCACGTGGGTCGCGCACCCCGACCTGATCCCCACGGCGAGGGCGGAGTTCGATGCCGTGCTCGGCGACCGGCCGAACCAGCTCGACCGTCGGCGCGACGATGTCGACGTGAAGGCCGCCGACTTGATCGATGTGCACATCGGCCGCCCGATCACCGCGGCAGGAGTGCACGGCAACGTGTCGGTCGGCATCCGCTACCTCGAGGCCTGGCTGCGCGGGCTCGGTGCCGTCGCGATCGACAATCTCATGGAGGATGCCGCCACCGCGGAGATCTCGCGCAGCCAGGTGTGGCAGTGGATCCATCAGGACCGCACGACCGACGACGGCACCCCGATCACGCGCGAGTACGTCGACGGGCTCATCGAGCAGGTGCTGGGCGGGACGCAGCGGACGGCAGGCGACCGCTTCGACGATGCGGCCGAGGTGTTCCGCGAGGTCGCGCTCGGTGCCGACTTCCCCGCGTTCCTCACGCTCAACGCGTACTCGCGCTACCTGGTCGACGTCGACTGAGCAGCGACGGATGCCCCGACCCGGCCGGGTCGGGGCATCCGGCTGCCCGCCCCGCAAGGGCCGAGAAGTTTTTCGCAGCGCTTTGTCGATCCCGCTATGTCGGGATCGACGCCCTTCACGTAGCGTCACTCAACGGAAAGGACAGCGCGATGAAATACCTCATGCTCGTCGTGGTCGACCCCGATCTCGCAGACAAGGAGGACCCACCCCTCTCGATCGAGGAGTGGGTCGACGAGACCTACGGCAGTGGTCACGCGACCGACGGCGACCGGCTGCGCCCGCCCGCGGAGGCCAAGACGGTGCGGCGCCGAGGCGACAAGGTCATCGTCACCGATGGGCCCTTCGCCGAGACGCACGAATGGATCGCGGGCTTCGACATCCTGGAGTGCGAGAACCTCGAAGAGGCGATCGAGATCGCGTCGCGGCATCCGATGTCCACGTCCGGGATCATCGAGCTCCGGCCGGCGTGGCCGCTCGACCTGGCCTGATCGCGTCAGACGCGGGACTGGTGCGCGGGCTCGCTGTCGGCGAGTCCCGCCGCCGGTCGCGCCTGAGCGGGCGCGACGGGTGCCGGTGCTTCGCGCGCGAGGCGCTGTGCGCGGATACCGCTCGCGAGTGCCCAGGACAGCAGCCACACCGCGGAGATCACGGTGAGGATCGGAGACACCCGCAGTGCCGCCTCAGGATCGATCAGTATCGCGAGGCAGGCGAGCGCGGCAAGTCCTCCGAGGATCGCGCCGACCGCGCCGATGATCGCCAGTTTGCATCCATTGGCGATCCACCAGGTGATTCCGCCGGCGACGATGAGCACGATGGCCATGACGACCGCGCCCCACATCCATGCGCCCATGCCCTCAAGGTACTCGCTGGGCGGCGTGGGCGCGACAGACCTGCTGTCGGGCTGGCGCAGACCTCCCGCCTGAGCGCGGGCCGGGTTCGGCCGGTAACCTCATAGGCGTGACTGAACGCGCTCCGCTCTCCCGCAAGCTGTCCGCCATCGCCGAATCGGCGACACTCAAGGTCGATGCCAAGGCCAAGGCGCTCCAGGCCGCAGGCCGCCCCGTCATCAGCTACGCGGCGGGCGAGCCCGACTTCGCGACCCCGCAGTTCATCGTCGATGCCGCCGCCGAAGCCCTCCGCGACCCCTCGAACTTCCGCTACACCCCGGCCGTCGGACTTCCCGTGCTGCGCGAAGCGATCGCCGCGAAGACGCTGCGCGACTCGGGGCTCGAGGTCGAGGCATCCCAGATCATCGTCACCAACGGCGGCAAGCAGGCCGTGTACCAGGCGTTCCAGTCGGTCGTGAACCCGGGCGACGAGGTGCTGCTGCCCGCGCCCTACTGGACCACCTACCCCGAGGCCATCGCCCTCGCCGACGGCGTGCCCGTCGAGGTGTTCGCCGGTGCCGACCAGGAGTACAAGGTGACCGTCGAGCAGCTCGAGGCGGCGCGCACCCCCCGCACCACCACGCTCGTCTTCGTGTCGCCCTCGAACCCGACCGGTGCCGTCTACACGCCAGAAGAGACCCAGGCGATCGGCGAGTGGGCCGTTGAGCACGGCATCTGGATCATCTCCGACGAGATCTACCAGAACCTCACGTACGAGGGTGCGCGAGCGGTCTCGATCGTCGAGGCGGTTCCGGATGCCGCATCCCAGACGATCCTCGTCAACGGCGTCGCGAAGACCTACGCGATGACCGGATGGCGCGTGGGCTGGATGGTCGGCCCCAAGGACGCGATCAAGGTCGCCGCGAACCTCCAGTCGCACCTTTCGAGCAACGTCAACAACATCGCGCAGCGCGCGGCGCTGGCCGCGCTCACCGGCCCGCAGACCGAGGCGGAGGAGTTCCGCGTCGCGTTCGACCGGCGCCGAAAGCTCATCGTCGGCGAACTCTCGAAGATCGAGGGCGTCGCCGTGCCGAACCCGCTCGGAGCCTTCTACGTCTACCCGGATGTGACCGGCCTGCTCGGGCGCACCTGGCGGGGCAAGACGCCGACGACCAGTCTCGAGCTGGCCGATCTGATCCTCGAAGACGCCGAGGTCGCTGTGGTGCCCGGTGAGGCGTTCGGACCGTCGGGATACCTCCGGCTGTCGTACGCGTTGGGCGACGAGGCGCTCCTCGCGGGCATCAAGCGCCTGCAGGAGCTCTTCGCCTCTTGACGCGGGCCGCGCCTACAGCTCGACGCCGACCAGCACCGGCTCGGGCTGCAGGATCAGGCCGAACTCGGACTGCACGCGTCCCTGGATGAACCGGGCCAGCTCGGCGATCTCCTCGGCGGAGGCCGAACCGCGGTTCGTCAGCGCCAGCGCGTGCTTCGATGACAGCGCCGCCCGCGACCGCGGGATCTTGAACCCGCGGCGCAGCCCGGCGTGCTCGATGAGCCACGCAGCGCTGACCTTCACCTCGGACTCCCGCGCGGTCGGCGCCGGAACGTAGCCGTCGTAGGCCGACAGCGGGATCACGAGCACCGGGTCGAGGTCGGGGGTGACCTGCCACCGCGGGCACTCGACGGGCAGCGTGCGCGCAAAGCTCGCCGAGACGATGGCGTTCTGGAAGAACGATCCCGCGCTGTACGTGTCAGGGTCGGCGTCGTCCAGCACCATGCCCTTGGCGCGGCGCGTGGACAGCACGTGGTCGCGGACCCACTCCAGCGTCACCGCCTCACCGGGCCGCAGGCCGAGTGCGCCGCGGAGCTGCTCCCCCGCGATCGGCCGCGCGCCGGCGCCGACCTCTGCGAGATCGAGCGTGACGGAGAGGATGACCGCCGACCGCAGCGGCACGGAGCCGTAGTGGTTCTTCAACACGGAAGTGCGGAAGCCGAGACCGAGATCGGCGGCGGAGACGGTCGACACTTCGCCCGTCGGCTCGTCGATGAGCTCGACCTCGATGAGGCTCTGCACGATCTCCTGGCCGTAGGCGCCGATGTTCTGCACGGGCGCGGCGCCGACGGTGCCCGGAATGCCCGACATCGCCTCGATGCCTGCCAGTCCCTCGGCGACCGCGTACGCGACGAGCGCGTCCCAGCTGTGCCCCGCCTCCACCCGCAGGCGTACGTATCCCGGCCGAGGCGACGGCATCCGCTCGATTCCGGTCGTCCGCACGCGCACGACGGTCCCCTCGAACGGCGCGTCGCCGACGAAGAGGTTCGATCCGCCGCCGAGCACGAGCCACGGCTCGCCGCCTGCCCATACCTCACGGAGGGCATCGACCAGCTCATCGGCGGTGAGCGCCTCGATCATGCGCTCCGGGGCGCCGCCGGTGCGCAGCGTCGTCAGCCGCGCAAGCGGAACAGGCTCGACTTCGGGCATCATCTAGGCGAGACGAACGCGCGCCTGCGCTTTGCCGAGCACAGTCGTCTCGCCGTGGGTCACCGTCAGATCGATGCGGGCGGTCTCGGCGTCGACGGCGCCGACCGTGGCGACGACCGTGAGGTCGGCACCGGTCTCGGGATCGACGACGACCGGGCGGGTGAAGCGCACGCCGACCTCGACGAGGCGTCCGGAGTCGCCCAGCCACGCCACGATGGTCGAGACAGACAGACCCATCGTCAGCATCCCGTGCGCCAGCACTCCGGGAAGCCCGACGGCGGCGGCGACGTCATCGCGGTAGTGGATCGGGTTGAAGTCGCCTGAGGCGCCGGCGTAGCGCACCAGCGACTCGCGGGTCAGATGCACGGTGCGCTCGGCGACCACATCGCCGACGGTGAGCTCGGCCATCACTCGCCCTCTCCGACCAGAAGGATGGATGTCGCGGTCGCAACGTGCGCCCCTGCGGCATCGGTGATCGCGGCTTCGCTCGTGACCATCGCGTTGCCGCCGATCGTGCGGAGGCCGGTGACCGTGAGCGCCGCGGTGAGCTCGTCGCCGGCGACGATCGCCCGGGAGTAGGCGAACCGCTGCTCGGCGTGCAGCACGTGGGACAGGACGATGCCCGAGTCGGGCTCTGCGAGCAGCTGCTGCAGCGTCAGCTCCTGCATGATGATCGCGAAGGTCGGCGGGGCGACGACATCCGCGTAGCCGAGCGAGCGGGCGACCTCCGGGTCGGTGTGCTGGGGGTCATCGGCGAAGACGGCGCGCGCGAACTCGCGCACTTTCTCACGACCGACGAGGTAGGGCGCCGTCGGCGGAAACGTCCGGCCGAGGAGTTCGGGGTTCACTGGCACCGTGCCATCCTACCGAGCCGGGGCTGGCGCCCCGTCGGGGACGGACGCCTCAGCGCCGCCGTCCGCGAACGGCCCGGAGCGCCATCTGCCCGGCGATCACGGTGAGGAACAGCGCGAAGAGGATGTTGGCCACGAGGGGATCGACCTGCACGGCGATCCACGCGCCGAGCGCCGTCGTCGTGCACGCGGCAAGTCCGATGAGCGCCGCAGCGACGAGGTCGACGTTGCCCCGGCGCACGTTGCCGATCGTTCCCGACACCGCGGTCGGAATCATCATGAGCAGCGACGTGCCCTTGGCGATGAGGTCGCTCGCGCCGAACACGAGCATGAGCGCGGGCACCACGATGATGCCACCTCCCACACCGAGCAGTCCGGCAAGGATGCCCGTCACGACACCGAGTGCAAGCAGGCCGACGACGGTCAGCGCGTCGAGCACCAGTTCGGCGTCACGAGACGGGACCACGAGGAAGAGCGTCACGATGACGGCACCGAGAAATGCGACGAACCCCCAGCGCAGTGCGGTGATCGGCACCCGCGGCAGCAGGTATGAACCGATCTGCGCGCCGACGATCGCCCCCGCCGCAAGGAGGATGGCGGCGATCCAGTCGACCGAGCCGTGCACGGCATACGAGATCACCCCGACGGTCGCGGTCGGCACGATCGCCGCCAGCGAAGTGCCGGCAGCCAGCCGCTGGTCGAACTTCAGGATCAGCACGAGCAGCGGCACGATGACCGTTCCCCCGCCGACGCCGAACAGCCCCGACATGAGGCCTGCCAGCAGGCCGATGCCGAGGCACGCCACGATGAACGCGGGTGTCTTCGCGGCGCGCGGAGCTGCCTCGGACACGATTCAGTTGCTGTTCGCGGCGTCGATGGCCCAACCGCCGTCGGCCGGGATGACGGTGTACGACCAGTGCTCTTCGACCTGCTCCGGCTCGGGCAGCGGCGCGCCCGAGTCGTCGACGGTCGCCTGGTAGGTCTCGGTGGTCGACACGACGACCTGGGCGTCGTCGTCCTGCTGGACGTCGGTCACTTCGAGCACGTAGTCGTCAGTCGTGTCGTTGAAGTACCTGGCCTGCTCCTCGAAGGTCGCGCAGTCCGGCAGCTGGATCTCGTCGCGGAACGCGGCCGTGGTCGAGCCCATGTACTTGTCGCAGTTCGCCTCATCCCACGCCTCGTCGTAGGTGTTGACGGCTGCGACGGCGGCC
>NZ_JBFUFC010000153.1:0-9281 GCF_056403635.1 Microbacterium sp. P2_F9
GCACCACCTTGCCGACCTCGCCGCGGGCGATGGCCGTCAGCCCGGCGCGGACGGCGTCTTCGTAACCCGCCGGATCGAGCGAGCCGGGGCCGAGGGTCGCCGACCAGTACTGGCCGTACGGCATCTCGACGAGTGCGGGATCGGCGGACGGGGCGTCGAGGTTGCGGATGCGGGTGATCCAGCTGCGCCCGCCGCGGCGGCCGATCACGAGCGAGGGGATCACGAGCAGGTTCGAGCGCTCGGATCGAGGGTCGAACGCGAACGCGCCGAACGCGACCAGGCCGGTGCCGGGGAGGCGCACCGGATCGTCGGTCGCAGCGTTCGAGGTGACCCAGCGCCACGCCTCGGCGTGGCCGGGGATCGCGCCTGCCGTCACCGGGGCATCGTCGGCGGTGCCACCGCGGGTGATCGCGATGACGGGCTTGCCCAGCCCGACGATTCCGTCCGACCGGCGCAGCCACGCGAGCGGGTCGTCGGGGTCGGCGTAGAGCAGCAGATCGTCGATGTGATCGATCTCGCGGGTCTCGGCCACCAGACGCGGCGGACGGAGCTCTGCGATCACCCTTCCACCCTAGACTCGCACCGTGATCGACGAGCCCCGCCCCGCGCCGGGTACGCCGCTGACATTCCGGTGGCGCAAGTGGGACGGCGGCGAGCACTGGCTGCACGAGTGCATCTACCTCGGCGCCGACGAGTGGGGCGACTGGCTCGGCCAGCTCCCCGGCTGGTCGAGCGTCCGGCCAGGGCGCGAGGTCGTGCCGTTGCATCCGAATGTCACCCTCGTCCCGCCGAGCGGCGACTTCGCCTTCACGCACAACGCCAGCCCCGCCCGCACGAAGATCTACATCGACCTTGCCTGGGACCTGCGATGGGAAGCGGGCGAGCCGCGCGGGATCGACATGGACCTCGACGTCGTCGAGCACGAGGATCGCGGCATCTACATCGACGACCGCGACGAATGGGACGAGCACCGGGTGCAGTACGGCTACCCGCAGGAAATCGTCGAGCATCTCGAGACCGTCACGCTCGACCTCGAGCGGCGGGTCACCGCGCGGGCGGCGCCGTTCGACACGCGGACGACGGATGCCTGGCTCGCGCGTCTCGCCGAACTCACGGCCGATCGACCCGCCCTCTAGACTCGAGCGGTGACCGAGCACGAGCCCAACCGCGCAGACCTGCACAAGGATCCGGCGCGGGTCAGCGGCATGTTCGACGAGGTCGCGAGCGGCTACGACCGCACCAACACCGTCCTGAGCCTCGGAAACGACCGCCTCTGGCGCGTCGCGACGACGCGGGCGGTCGCCCCACGCGCAGGGCAGCGCATCCTCGACCTCGCCGCCGGAACCGGTGCGAGCTCGATCGCGCTCGCCGGCAGCGGAGCCCAGATCGTCGCGGCCGACTTCTCGCCGGGCATGATCGCCGAGGGCCGTCGCCGCTACCGCGGCACCTCGAATCTCTCCTTCGTCGAAGCGGATGCCACGGCCCTGCCGTTCGACGACGCCGAGTTCGACACCGTCACGATGTCGTTCGGACTGCGCAACGTCAACGAGCCCAAGAAGGCGCTCGCCGAGCTGCTGCGGGTGACAAAGCCCGGCGGGCGGCTCGTGGTCTGCGAGTTCTCGCACCCGCCGTCGCCGGCCTTCAACGGTCTCTACCGCTTCTACAACAACCGGATCCTTCCTACCGTGGCCAAGGCGGTCAGCTCCAACGCCGAGGCGTACGACTATCTGAATGAGTCGATCAAGGACTGGCCGGATCAGCCGACGCTCAGCTCGTGGCTCCGCACGGTGGGGTGGACGGATGTCGCGTACCGCAACCTCTCGTTCGGCATCGTCGCCCTCCACCGCGCCCGCAAAGCCGCCGGGTAGGCTGTGATCGTGACTCCGTCGATGCCAGGCCCTCGACTTGCGAGCAAGCTGGGCCTCTCCGATCGCATCTTCGCGGGGCCACGGGCCCGCAAGCTGATCCGGGTGGTCGAAGACGGCCTCGAACGAGTCGACGAGACGCTGCGCCACGAACTCCAGGTCAGCGATGCCCTCGCGAACACCACCAGTCGTTACCTCTACGACGCGGGCGGCAAGCGGGTGCGGCCGATGCTCGCCCTGCTCACCGCCCAGCTCGGCAACGGAGCGACCGAGGCCGTCATCGACGGTGCCGCCGCCCTCGAGCTCACCCATCTCGGATCGCTGTACCACGACGACGTGATGGATGCCGCGKACAAGCGCCGCGGCGTACCCAGCGCGCACGCGGTGTGGGGCAACAGCGTCGCGATCCTCACCGGGGATCTGCTGTTCTCCCGGGCGAGCCAGATCATGGCGCGCTACGGCGACCGCGCCATCCGGCTGCAGGCCGACACGTTCGAGCGTCTCGTGCTCGGCCAGATGCACGAGACCGTCGGAGCGCAGCCGGGGGAGGACCCGGTCGAGTTCTACCTGCAGGTGCTCGCCGACAAGACCGGATCGCTCATTGCGGCGGCCGCACAGGCGGGTGTGATCTTCAGCGACGGCCCGACCGAATTCGAGGCCCCGATCTTCACCTTCGGCGAGAAGGCCGGCGTCGCCTTCCAGCTGCTCGACGATGTCATCGACCTCTCCGCCGACCCGGACGAGACCGGCAAGGTGCCCGGCACCGACCTGCGCGCAGGCGTGCCCACGATGCCCTACCTGCTTCTGGGGCAGCGCACGGACGCGGCATCCGTCTCGCTGCGCACCACGATCGACGAGGGCGTCGCGCAGATCGCCGACGGTGCCGACCCGGCGATCCTCGATGAGCCGCTCGCCGCGCTGCGCGACAATGACGCCACGAAGGCGACCCTCGACCTCGCTTCCCAGTGGTCGCGCGAGGCGATCGACGCCCTCGCCCCGATTCCCGACGGACCGGTGCGCGAGGCGCTCACCCGCTTCGCCGAGGCCGTCGCAGACCGCTCCAGCTGACCACGCTCGCCGCGCCGAGGCCGTGGATCTCACGATGCCTGCGGTGAGCGACTTCGAAAGGACCCGCATGACCAAGCTCCGACTCGCGATCGTCGGCGCCGGGCCTGCCGGCATCTACGCGGCCGACATCATCCTCAAGGCGGAGCGCAAGTTCGACGTCTCGATCGACCTGTTCGAGCAGCTCCCCGCGCCCTACGGGCTGGTCCGCTACGGAGTGGCCCCCGACCACCCGCGGATCAAGGGGATCATCACCGCCCTGCGCGAAGTGCTCGACCGTGGCGACATCCGCATCTTCGGCAACGTCCGCTTCGGCGAGGACATCACGCTCGACGATCTGAAGCACCACTACCACGCGGTGATCTTCTCCACCGGCGCGATCCGCGACACCGATCTCGACATCCCGGGCATTGACGCCGTCGGCTCCTACGGTGCCGCCGACTTCGTGAGCTGGTTCGACGGGCATCCCGACGTGCCGCGCGAATGGCCCCTTGACGCTTCGTCGGTCGCGGTGATCGGCAACGGCAACGTCGCGCTCGACGTCTCGCGCATGCTCGCCAAGCACGCCGAGGATCTGCTTCCCACCGAGATCCCGGACAATGTGCACCGCGGGCTCGTCGCCAGCCAGGTCACCGACGTGCACGTGTTCGGGCGCCGAGGGCCGGCGCAGGTGAAGTTCACGCCGCTCGAGCTGCGCGAACTCGGCGAGATGCGCGACGTCGACACGATCGTCTACGACGAGGACTTCGACTACGACGACGCCTCCCGGGCGGCGATCGCCAGCAACAAGCAGGTCATGGTGATCGACCGGGTGCTGCAGTCGTGGCGCAAGCGCCCGTCGGCCAACAACTACGCCGCGGCGGAGCCGGGCGAGCGGGCATCACGCCGTCTGCACCTGCACTTCTACGCGAAGCCGCTCGAGGTCGTCACCGACGACAGCGGGCGAGTGTCCGCCTTCCGGTGGGAGCGCACGCGTCCGGACGGCGAGGGCGGTGTCGTCGGCACCGGAGAGATCCGCGAGGTCGCGATCCAGTCGATCTACCGCGCGGTCGGGTACTTCGGATCCCCGCTGCCGGGTGTGCCGTTCGACCAGAAGCACGGCGTGATCCCCAACCACGAGGGTCAGGTGCTGCGGGACGACAACAACGAGCGCGTGTCCGGCGTCTACGCGACCGGCTGGATCAAGCGCGGCCCGGTCGGGCTGATCGGCCACACCAAGTCGGACGCGATGGAGACCATCCGCCACGTCATCAACGACCAGGGATCGTGGTGGCAGCCCGCTGACCCGTCCGAGGCGTCGATCCCCGCGCTGCTGGAATCGCGCGGCGTGATCTGGACCGACCTCGAAGGCTGGCACTCGCTCGACGAGCACGAGATCTCCCTGGGCCAGCCCGAGGGCCGCGCGCGCGTCAAGGTCGTGCCCCGCGACGAGATGGTGTCGATCTCCCGCAGCAAGTAGCGGGCGCCTCGGGCCGAGGCATCCGCTCCCGCGCGTCCGCTCGCGCTCTCACCTGCTCACACAACCGAGGAGATTCGCAGTACCGAGGATGAATTGCCCACCGGGCATCCTCGGAAGTGCGAATCTCCTCGGCTGCAACGCGGCGACGAGGGGCGGACGATCCTCCCCGCCGCCGGCCGCGGCGGGTCATTCCACAGTTCGCCGCCGAGCGATGCGTGATCGTGGCGACGGATCCAGGATCGACGGATGCCGCGGCCTGAGCTCGACCTGCACACCGACCCGTCCACCGAAGCGTCGACCGACATCGAGCGCCTCTGCTCCCTCGTCCGGGACAACGGTGGGGTCGTCACAGTGGCCAAGATCATGGATGCGGGCCACAGTCGCTGGGTTCTTCACAAGGCGCTGGAGACCGGAGCGTTGAAGCGGGTGCGGCGAGGCTGGGTCGCAGTTCCGGGCGCGGACCGGTTCCTCGTGGCTGCTGCGCACCGCGGGGTCGTGCTCACCTGCGTCACCCAGGCGAAGCGGCTCGGGCTGTGGGTTCTGGCAGACGACGACAAGCGTCACCACGTCGGGGCCGACCCTCGATCCAGCCGGGTGACGACCGCCACGAAGGTGGTCGTGCATTGGTCGCGCCCCCTCATCGCGCGTGCGCCCGGGCAGCTGGTCGACCCGATCGAGAATGTCCTTGCCGCGGTGGCGGCCTGTCAGCCCTACGAACGCGCACTCGCAATATGGGAGTCGGCCCTTCGCCAGCAGCTCGTCTCGAAGGAGGGGCTCGCGGCCTTGGATCTCGGCCCGGCGGCCCGGCGGATCCTGCGCGAAGCCGACATCTTCTCGGACTCAGGCCTCGAGACGATGGTGGTCCCACGACTGCGGTGGATGGGCCTTCCGCTCAGGCGGCAAGTGTGGATCGCCGGGCATCGGGTCGACCTCCTGATCGGCGAGCGCCTCGTCCTCCAGATCGACGGTGCCCACCACGTCGGCGCACAGCGCACCGCCGACATCGATCACGACGCTCAGCTCATGCTGCTCGGCTACCACGTCATTCGCGTCGGCTACCAGGCCGTCGTGCACGACTGGCCGCACGTTCAGGAGCAGATCATGCTCGCTGTCGCCCAGGGCCTGCATCGGGCGCCCAAGGAGCAGTGATCGCGCTTCACTCCTGAGGAGATTCGCACTGCTCAGGATGCCGAGAGGTCGAAGCGTCCTCGGAAGTGCGAATCTCCTCGGCTACGGGAGTGGAGTCCTGCGGGCCACGCGGGGCGCGGCATCCGGAACCCTTCCAGGGGCCCGCGCTACCGGTAGTTGACGAACTGCAGGTCGACGTCGAGGTCGGCGGCCTTGAGGATGCGGATGACCTCCTGGAGGTCGTCGCGGCTCTTCGACTGCACACGGAGCTCATCGCCCTGGATCTGCGACTTGACCGTCTTGGGCCCTTCGTCGCGGATGACCTTGCCGATCTTCTTGGCGTTCTCCTGCGAGATGCCATCCTTCAGCGTCGATGTGATGCGGAATTCCTTGCTGCCCGCGACCGGCTCGCCCGTTTCGAGGCTCTTGAGCGAGATGCCCCGCTTGACGAGCTTCGACTGGAACACGTCGAGGACGGCCTTGGCCCTCTCCTCGGTGTTCGCCTTGATGAGGATCGCCTCGCCGCTCCAGTCGATCGACGCCCCGGTGCCCTTGAAGTCGTAGCGCTGCTCGACCTCTTTCCGGGCCTGGTTGAGGGCGTTGTCCGCCTCCTGGTGATCAACTTTTGAGACGATGTCGAAGGATGCGTCGGCCATGCCGGCGAGTCTACCGCCGGGGACGGATGCCGCGCCCGGCCACTCCTACGTGCACGGCCCCGCGTGCCGCGGGCGGCAGCGCGACCGGGCGAATGCCCAGAGAGGTCACGAACACGTATCGAATCAGACTCCAAAGTGTTGGTCGAATTATGGAGTGTGGTGAACTGCACGCGCTTGCAATCGCGAGCAGGAAGACGGTGTTGGAAGGCATCGAGGTGCCGACCGGGACCGTGCTCGTCCCCTTATGGAGAGGCACACCAATGAAGGTGAACAAGAAGAGCGCGCTCGCACTCGGCGCGCTCATCGCAGGGAGCATGCTCGCACTCGCCGGCTGCGCCGGCGGCGGAGGGTCGGCCTCGTCGGCCCCGGAGATGTCCGGCGAGCTGACAGTCTGGGTCGACCAGAACCGTGCTGACGCGCTCAAGGACATCGTGAAGACGTTCGAGGACGAGACCGGCGTGGACGTGACCCTCGTGGTCAAGGACAACGCCAAGATCGCCGCTGACTTCACCGCCCAGGTGCCGACCGGCAAGGGTCCAGATATCACGATCGCTGCGCACGACGCGCTCGGCCAGTTCGTCAACGACGGTCTGGTCGCCCCGATCGAGATCGGCGACAAGGCGGACGAGTTCCTCGACGTCGCCATCTCGGCTTTCACATACGACGACAAGGTCTACGGCGTTCCTTACGCCATCGAGAACATCGCGCTCATGCGCAACACCGCGCTCGCGAGCGAGGCCCCCGCGACGTTCGACGACATGATCGCTGCTGGCACGGCGGCGGGCACGAAGTACCCCTTCGTCGTCGGGCTCAGCCCGGAGAATGCGGACCCGTATCACCTGTACGGCTTCCAGACCTCGTTCGGCAACTCCGTCTTCGCGCAGAATGCCGACGGAACCTACGACGGCTCGCAGCTGACGATCGCCGACGACGCGGGCATCGCCTACGCGAAGTGGCTGGGCGAGCAGGGCGCTGCGGGCACGATCAACCTCAACCTGACGCAGGATCTCTCGAAGGAGGCCTTCAACTCCGGCGAGACCCCGTTCATCATCACGGGCCCGTGGAACGTGGCCGATGCGCAGGCGAAGGGCATCGACATCGCGATCGACCCGATCCCCACCGCCGGTGGCGAGGTCGCCAAGCCGTTCGTGGGTGTGCAGGGCTTCTACCTCAGCGCGAAGTCGGAGAACACCCTCGCCGCGAACGAGTTCCTCGTGAACTACATGGGTCGCGAAGACGTCCAGACGGCCCTCTACGAGGCCGGCAACCGTCCACCGGCGTTGAAGGCCGCGTACGAGAAGGCCCAGTCCGACCCGATCACCAAGGGATTCGGTGACGTCGGCTCGACGGGCGCACCGCAGCCGAGCATCCCCGAGATGGGAAGTGTGTGGGACTCGTGGGGTGTCGCTGAGGCGGAGATCATCAAGGGCGCCGACCCGACCGCCACGTGGACCAAGATGGCCGAGGACATCCAGGCGAAGATCGACGGATAGTCGGATCGATGGGGCGGCGCCTGTTCAGGCGCCGCCCCATCTCCTATTCTGACAACCCAGGGCACTGCCCGAGACAGGAGCCGACGATGACGGGGCCCACGGTCGAAGACGAGCGCACGGGGAACGCGGCCGATAAGGCGCTCCTGCGGAAGCAGAAGCGAGCTGCGGCGTACGCGGAAGCGGCGGGTGTCGGCTGGAAAGTGTGGCTGGTGAAGATCGCCTCGCTGGCCGTGATCGACGCGGTCGCGGTCTATGCGATCTTCGTGCTGCTCGCGCAGGAGAGCTGGCTGGTGGCGCTGGTCGTCGCGGTTGTCGTCGTCGCGGTGAACCTGATCTACCTCACCCCCGGCCTGCTGCCTGCGAAGTACCTCACCCCCGGCATCCTGTTCCTGCTGGTCTTCCAGATCTTCCTCATCGTCTACACGGTCTACGTCTCGCTGACCAACTTCGGTTCGGGGCACATCTCGTCCAAGGACGACGCGGTCAACGCGCTCCTGTTGCAGTCGCAGACTCGAGTCGAGGATTCGCCCGCCTACCCTGTAAAGATCCTGGAGCAGCTCGGGGAGTTCTACTTCCTTGTCACTGATCCCGATGGCCAAGCTCTGCTCGGCAGCGCGGACCAGCCGCTCGAAGAGGTCGACGCCCAGATGGAGGGCGAGCAGGCGGTCGGCGTCGACCGCTACACCACGCTCGACTTCAGTGGAATCCTCGCGAATCAGACCGAGATCGCGGCTCTGGCCGTTCCTGTCTCGGATGACCCGAACGAGGGGTTCCTCCGTACGACAGATGGGTCGTCGGCCTACGTCTTCGTCTCGAGCCTCGAGTGGGATCCAGTCGCCGACACGATGACGGACACGACGACCGGCACGGTCTACAGCGATGTCGGGACGGGTGCCTTCACGGCCGAGGACGGCACTGAGCTACGGCCCGGCTGGCAGGTCAATGTCGGCTTCGACAACTACATCTCGGCGTTCACCGAGCCGTCGATCCGCGGTCCGTTCTTCTACGTGCTCACCTGGACGTTCGTCTTCGCGATCCTCTCGGTCGCCACGACGTTCGCGCTCGGACTGTTTCTCGCGATCGTCTTCAACGATCCGCGAATGAAGAGCAAGCGGTTCTACCGCGTCGTCGTCATCCTTCCGTACGCTTTCCCGGGATTTCTCACGGCGCTGGTCTGGGCAGGCATGTTCAACCAGGATTTCGGAATCATCAACCAGTGGTTCTTCGGCGGTGCCGACATACCTTGGCTGCAAGACCCGTGGCTGGCGAAGATCGCCATCCTCACGGTCAACCTGTGGCTGGGATTCCCCTACATGTTCCTGGTGTGCACGGGCGCCATCCAATCCATTCCAGAGGACATCCTCGAGGCGGCCAAAGCCGACGGTGCGGGGCCGTGGGGCATCTTCCGCTTGATCAAGTTCCCCCTCCTCCTGGTGTCGGTCGCGCCTCTTCTCATCTCCTCGTTCGCGTTCAATTTCAACAACTTCGTACTGATCTACTTCCTCACCCAGGGCGGCCCGCGCTTCCCCAACGCATCCATCAACGTCGGTCAGACCGACATCCTCATCTCGATGGTGTACAAGGTCGCTTTCGTGGGCGCCGATCGCGACTACGG
>NZ_JBFUFC010000154.1:0-9138 GCF_056403635.1 Microbacterium sp. P2_F9
GAACTGGGCTGCCGCGGCGTCCCTCTGCTCCAGGTGTTCGAGGAATCGGGGCAGATTGGTGAGGTCAGGGTCCGCATCCGTCATGATCACTGACGCTAGTACGCCGGACCAGTCATACCCGGGGCACATCCATAGCGGAAGCTGCCCGCAGGTCGGTCGCTCTGCGGGCACCGGGCATGCATAATACGTTCGTGAATGACGTCGGCGCGCTGGTCCAGGCCGCGCAAGAGGCCAGCAACAAGGTCGAGGCCGGCGATTTGGGCTACTTTTACGAACGAAAGCAAGATGTACGCGCCCACAACAAGCGGATGAATGCGCTGTGGGCATTGCTCGGCGAACTCGCCGCGAGTCATGAAGGTCGTTTGGCGCTCGAATCTCTCCTGCGTGATTCACCGACGACGTCCCTCAGGATCGCGGTCGCGAACGTCGTCATGCGCTGGGATGGCTTCTCTGCTCGTGATGCGCTTGAGGAAATCGTCTCGACCGGTGGCGGCCAGGTCACCCGGCCGATGACCATGACGGCGGCCCTGCAAGCGCCGGACGGCACAGCGCGAAACGCCGCCTTGAGTCTGCTCAACCTCGGACGGCACTAGCAACCGCGAAATCCTGCTGCGATGCGGCGCTTCAACCGCGCAAGGCGGTCCTTCACCGCACGCCGCAGAGGAGGCGGTCGATCTTCGTGTGGGTGGGGTCAATCTCCGGTACTTCCAGGCAAGATGTCTCGGTCAACCCGGATGGACACGGAATCCAAGCGCGGGTCGTGGCGGAGTTGCCGGAAGATCGACAGCTCCGCGGCCACGATGAGAGAGTCCGGGTACAGGCGGCTACCCCATGCCAACCGCTTATCTGAATCCCATGCAAACTCCGGGATGCGGCGCCCCGCCTGTACGTCAGCGGGGACCAGGTCGGCTTCGAAATAGTCCTCCCCATGCACGCGAACCGATTGCYCGGTGGGGACCTCGCCGTATCCCACCCACCGCAGGCATCGCAGAGCCCGATCGCCGATGGCGTCGCGGAGCGCTTCCGCGGTTGATTCGTCCGGTTGACCCATACAAGAGACCAGGTCGCGAATGGCGGGCTGCTCGTCCGAGATGTGACGTGTCGCTTCGAACCAGTTCAGCGACGCGGAGTGTTCCTCGACGTCCACATACTGCGACCAGCGCACGAAGTTCCCGCCTCGGGCTATGAACGGCAGATATACACGCAGCATGGGCAGGTCGCGGTGGGACGCAGGGACGAAGTCGCGAGCGGGGAAGTGCCATCCCGACCCATCCAGTTCAACTGTCCTCTCGGCCACGCAACCGACCGTACCGAAGGCCACTGCGCGCCGCTGGAACTGCAACCGGCGGCGCGCGGCCATAGTGGTGGCTAGCGAGGCGCGGTAGCCGGTCGTCTGACGGGCGGATGAGAGTACCCTGCGGCGCACTCTCCTGCCAAGGCGATTTGACCCGCTTAGTCGCCGTCCGCGGCACCAGCATCGCCATCGACCTCGACGGAGAAAGGCTCCGGGTGTCCGACGAAGGCGGTGGATGTCGTGGAGGCACCCCCGGCCTGGAGTTTGGCTGCCTCGAGTGCCCGGCTAATGGCGAGGTCCATCTCCGATCCAGCCTGAACGTGTTGGCCGTCGCGTGTCATGTTGCCTCCTGCGGCGAGCATATCCGCAGAGCTAACAGCAATACGCGCGCGGCAGGGTCCCTCAGTGAGAGCAATCCTCGAGCACGCGATMGATCCAGTGGTGGCGGGAGAGCGACGACACGCTCGAGGCGTCGAACCAGGCGACTTCGAGCAGCTCGGCAGTCTCAAGATCCAATGGATCGCTGTGCAGTGCGCACTCATAGGCGATAGTCACGTAGCCGACGCGGTCTCCGTTCGGGTACACCGCTTCGAGGTCTTCGCCGCCGTAGGCGCCGACGATCCTGCCGACGATGGGTGTGACACTCAACTCTTCCTCGACCTCGCGGATCAATGCAGTGGTGGGGTCCTCGCCTGGCTCCACACCTCCGCCGACGAAGCTCCACAGTCCGGAGTCGCGTTGCCGCGCGAGCAGAAATCGCGAGCCATCTCGAATGACCGCAGTGACTGCCGGAAGGAGGAGGAGATCGGTGCCGACCCGTTTGCGCAGTGCAGCCACGTACGGCGAGATCGGCATGGAGTGAATCTATCTGTTGACTCCGTATGAGGGTCGCTCACTGCAACAGATCTCGTCTCGAAGCGGATCGACTGCGGGCGGTGGGCCAGCCGCCGTGTTGACGCTCCTCTATAGCTGAGCGCGCCGCGATCCGAGCCCTGGTGCTGTGACTAACACTCGATCTCTGCCCCATGCTCGACGAGCTGCGTGTTAGCGTGTCCGCATCGAGATGGTGGGGCGGTGTTGCGATGACTGACGCGATCGGCTCGCTTCTGCACCTTCTGTTCACGTCGCTCGGTCTCATCACGGCGGTCGATCCCGGCACGGTGACCATCTACGCGGCCGCTGTGCTGGCCGCGGCTCTGATCGTCACCCTGCTCTGTGCGATCACACTCCCACGATCCGCGCGGGCCTCACTCGCCCATGCGCGCAGGGCGATCGATGCTTCGGCTCCCGTTTCACAGAGTGATCCGGATGCCGAAGGGCATCCCCGTTCTCGAGCTCCTGGATTCGCGGCCTCGGCCGCGTAGTCCTCGACGCACGCTCACCCGCCACGGCGGGTGGTTCGGTGTCCGTCGATGCACGATGTGGCCGCCTCGCGACCACCTCCCACATCGACGAACGGACATCATGGACCTCTCTTCCCTCGCGCCCATCGCGTCAATCCTCGACGCGGCGTACGCCACCCTCATGGGCCTGGCCACTCTGCTGCAACCCATCGCCGGCGTCGCATCCGCGGCCGTGGCGGTGATTCTTCTGACCCTCTTCGTGCGCGCGCTGCTCATCCCGACCGGGGTCGCTCAGGCGAAAGCGGAGCAGACACGCGCCCGGATCGCACCGAAGCTGCGGGCGCTGCAGCGCACGCACAAGCACGACCGCGAACGGCTGCAACGAGAGACGATGCAGCTCTACACCGACGAGAAGGCCTCGCCGTTCGCGGGATGCCTCCCCGTGCTGATCCAAGCGCCGGTGGTCGGTGTCATCTACACGCTCTTCCTGCGCACGGTGATCGCCGGTCATCCGAACGCGCTGCTCACGGAACAGTTCTTCGGGGTTCCCCTCGGAGCCAGCTTGATCACGATGCTCAGCAACGGAACCCTGACGTTCGCGGCCGGCGCGGTGTTCGGCATCCTGATCCTGATGATCGCGGCCGTGGCCGAGATCACCCGCCGCTTCGTCCGGCCGCAGCCGACGCCCGAGCCATCGCCGCTCGATTCCACGGGGGTGCTGCGGCTCGTCGGGGTACTGCAGTTCGCCACAGCTGCGATCGCGATGTTCGTGCCGCTCGCCGCYGGGCTGTATCTGCTGGTCACCGTCGCTTGGACATTCGTCCAGAGGCTGATTCTGCGCCGAACCTACCCAAGCCCGCCTTCCGACCTCGCCAGGCCCGCTCGATGACGGGGCGAACCACGGCGCTCCTCGCATACGTCCTCGCGGGCGAGGATGCGGAACATCGGGCACCCGAGTCACGGATCCGACGGATCCACGCGGTCAATCCAATGCGTGGTCGCGACAAGGGCAGTTGAAGGCCGGCACACCTCGAGGTTCCGCGGGTCAGGTACTTGCAGCGCCGTGGCCCGCCGAAGGTCATGGGTGAAGCCACTCGCTCGACTTGCCGCGACGACACACGGAAAACGACGACGACTGCCRCCCCCATATCCACCTGGTCACCCGTTGCCGTCGTTAGCTCTGTCCTCGCGGCCGCCGCTGTCGTTTGCACACTGTTTGTCCCTGGCGCGATGAGTCTTGTGTTTGGAGGCCTCGGCGCAGCCTCGGCGATTGCATTCGGCACGATCGCTTTGGCCAACCGAATCGCAAGCCGGAACCGCAACGTGGATTTCCGACCCCGAATGCGCTGTGTGCCCAGACCACGCGTCTGGTTGGGTTGCTACCCCATCCCGGGTGCCCCGTACTGGGCTCCATCGGGTAGTTCGGGGCAGGAGGCATCAGCAGTCTGGGCTGCGATCTCTGCACGCACAGCGATGCCGCCGGGGACGGTCCGGAGGGTGTACACGATGCCCTCCTGAGCGCCCTGTTCCGGGATGTACCCGAGGAGCATCCCGTCGCTGTTCATGTTGTCGGGCCGGTGCTCTCCCCATACAGAGAGGAGACCACCGGCGGGGTTCTCGTCGAGCCAGTCGCCGGTGTCGCTGAGAGTGGCGTCGGGGACCAGCCAGAACGCCTCAAGCTCGGAGACCGGCCCGCACGGCCAGCCGGTGTACGAGTTGAACGAGGCGACGTTCGACGGGGCGGTTGTGGTGCCCGGCGGAAGGGAGATGTCGTCAAGCCATGCCTGAGCCTGCGCACGAGCCTGCTCGTCGTCGCTTCCTGATGCGATGACATCGGAGCTGGGCGGTGTCGACTCGGGCGTGGTTGCCACTGTCGGGGCGGGCGCACCCGCAGGCGTCGGACCGGTCGCGCATCCGGTCAGGGCGAGAGCGGCCAGAAGAGCTGCGGGGAAGGTGAGGCGGTGACGCATCCGACCACTCTAGGAGATGGAAACGGCAGGCTAGAGGCCTCCTTGCAAGACGGAATCTCGGCGTCGTAAACGGTCCCTCTGCGCGCCGTCGTCGCGGTCGATCTGCGGGATTGGAACAGGGACTCGCGCGCTCGAGGGATCCCTCTGTGGGCCGACCTAGAGGCGGGCGCTACGCTGACGGCATCGAGGAAGGTGCGCTGTGGTGCCGAGCAAGTACACCGTGAACTACGATCTGCGACGCAAGCTGACGAAAGAGGACTGGGAGGAGTACCAACGCCTCACCGCCGTCGCAAACGACCCACCCATGTCGGAGCTACGTACGACGAAGCGCCTGTACGTGAGCGGGTTCGTCCTGACCGGCCTGCTGCTGATTCCAATGGGGATCGCCATCGGGACCAGCAGCAACGGCGGCGGAAGTGCGGTCCCTTGGATGGTGGCCGTGATTGGTGTGTTCTTCCTGACTCTCTTCGCCCCGCTGTTCGCCGTCTTTGGGGAGATGCGCGACGCTCGCGAACGAGCAGATGCTGGCCGGAGCGCCCTGGCAGATAAGGTCGCGCCGAAGTCGTCCGGTCGAGGCCATGAAGACGAAGACCACACTCCTCGTTACCCGGTGACTGGCGAGTACAACCCCGGCCTGTACATGGCACGTGGAGGTCCTGCGATGGCGCAGTGGCTCGAAGACACCGGATACGGCGACTGGGAGACCTACGAGGCGAACAAGCCCGACTGAAGTCAGCCCGCAGGCTCGGCCCGCTCAGAGCGTGGAGATCGAGCAGAGCGATGGCACCCGAGCGCTAGACATCGGTGTCGGCGTAGATCACTCGACGTTTCACCGCGCATTGAGTGCAGATCCCCCAGCGGCGGACTTGAGCGCAATCGGCCTAGATGCGATTGTCGCAACTGGAGGGGCGGTGATCGCTATGCCATTCGGCCGGCCAGCGCGGTGATCACGAGTTGGCGCAAGGTGCCTTCGCTCTTCCACCCGCTGCGGTCCGCGGTGAAGACTTCGATCGGCACACCCAAGCTGCAAACGAGCCTGATGTTAGGCAGGCCACTGGGACCCTCGAACTCGACGAACCATGAAACATCGTCGTAGCGTCGGGATTCTTGTCCTCCCGGGGCGCCCGCGCGTTGGAAGTAATTCCATCGCAGGGAACGCTCGAAACTGGCCTTCAGACCCCGCGCACCGTGAGAGAGGACATCGCTAACTACGTCATAGTCCGATGGTTGGTCGTCGGGAAGAAGTTCGCGCAGCTCGCCGGGCGCGCAGATAGCAAACCAACCGTTGATCGATAACCCGGCGACGTGCTTCGTGGGTTGCTGAGCCGCGAGTTGCTCAATGGGCGTCGACGCTGCGGACTGCCAGGACATGCGTGTCCGGCCGGGGACAAAGGTGCCGACCTTCGGAAAGGGGAGCGGCGCTTCGCCCGTGAGCCCTTCACCGCCACGGCCCCCGTGTTCGACCCACCACGCCATACTCGCGTCGACCATGTTGTTCGCTCGCCAGTACGCGTCGACCTCACGCCACAGATCGCGCACCTCATCCATGAAGGCGATCTCCGCCGGCAAGAGCGGATGAGCCTCGGATAACTCGAGGCCGGTGCCAACGTCCGCACCTCGTGTCGCATTGGCAGCGCGAATGGCATCGACCTCGTCGCTAAAGCTCATGAACACAGACGATATCTCGGAGGACTGACGCGGCTATCCGCAGACGCAAGGCGGAACCCTCGACCTCGCGGTGGGAAGCGTCCTGGCTCCGGCCCAGTACCCGAAACGATCCCTCAACGGACCGGCCTCGTTGCCCCTACGGGGCCCGTCTATCAGTCTTCGATAAGCGGACTGGGGTGAGGGCTCAGCTTGAGGTTGGCTCGAAGCGCGTCATAGAACTCATTGATCGAGACAAAGTACCGGGCTCGCGCGGATTTCTCAGCAGGGCGCGGGTCCGCCTCCGCACGAGCCGTCTTTACCAGGGCATAGGCCTCGCGTTGAACCAGCCTCGCTTTCCTCGCGAGGTCAGTGTCAGCGATGACGATGAGTTGCTGGCACGTCGTCCGGACGCGGGCGTGAGCCTCGGAGAGCTCGGCGTCCGTAGTCGACTTCGCTTCGGCGAGGTGCGAGAGGCGCCGGGTGGCCGCGACGAATTCTTGCGCTGTCGTGTAGACCGCTTCATCCCAGCGGTGCCTGAAGTCCCGCCGGTTCTTCAACCATTCGGTGACCTGCCCGAACACAAACGCAAGTAGCGCTGCGATCACGGCCAGCCAAATCGCGACCGCGGTTGTCGGGTCCACGAGAAGAGAGTATCGAGACTCTCGGCGCGGCGTGCGTGCCATATCGCAGACCACGCACTTCGGATCCCTCTGCGGATGTAGGGATCGTGTGCGATCCCGCGGGCGGGATGAGCACCAGCTCGTCATGCCGGCCGATGTAGACGGCCGGATGGCAGTATGTGCAGGTGACTGACGACTCGCGATCACTATGGGATATCGAAGCCGAGTCCTTCGATGACTCGGCCGATCACGGTCTCCGCGATTCCAAAGTCCGGCGAGCGTGGGCGGATTTGCTGCTTCCGCTGGTTGGTGAACCCGGACGACGAGTAGCCGATCTCGGATGCGGGACGGGCACGCTCTCCGTCCTGCTCGCGATCGAGGGTCAGCATCTCGTGAGCGGCATCGACTTTTCTCCGGAGATGGTGAAACGAGCCCGGGTCAAGGCTGAGGGGATTGATCCGCTGCCGCGATTCGTCGTCGCCGATGCCGCGAACCCTCCCCTTCCGGCGGCGTCATTCGATGTTGTCCTCGCTCGCCACGTTCTGTGGGCGATGCCCGATCCAGCCGCATCCCTTGCCCGATGGATTCAGCTGCTCGCGCCGGGCGGTGTCCTCGTCCTAATAGAAGGTCGATGGCACACGGGAGTCGGACTGACGGCCTCCGACTGCGCTCAACTCGTCGGTCAGCTCCGTGACGACGTGCATTTGCAGCCTCTCGACGACCCGTCCTACTGGGGAGGCCCCACCACCGACGAGCGATACCTGATCGTCAGCCGACACTGAATCGATCACCATCCCTCAGCGGGCGACCGACGAAGGGGGTACGATCGCGCGCACTCGGCCGGACTGAAAGTTGAAAGCGGTTGCGATTGAGGTGCAGGCGCTCAGTCGGCGTATCGCTGGTAGGGATCCTCGACGGTTGGAACATCGATGTCGCCGCGCTCCGGGTTCCACCACACGATCGGAATTGTCGGTTCCGCCTGGTGCGCGCTGAGATGAATGGTGTCGGCTGGATGACCAACGCGCACGAACAGGCCAAGGTCGCGCGCAATCTCATGAGCGCGACGATTCAGCGCGACCGTTCCGCCCAACTGTCTAATGACCGGTCCGAGATAGGGCGCTGTGACTACGGCAACGACCGTCTTCGGCTTACCTCGTAAAGTGAAGAAGGCGGCGTGATCGAATACGGGGTAGGCGAGATTGCGGAGTTGGTCCACAGCCGCGATGAGGGCCGTACGACGCCCGTCAATGAGAGCAGTGAGAGCGCGGGACGGGTCGTAATAGTCGGAGCTGACCGTTAGYCCATTCAGCTCCACCCACGCTTCGCGCATCGGTGCGCCGTTGTAACGGTCAGGGTCGCGATTCATCGTCATGCCATGACGCTATTCGACGGTCGCCTGCCCACTTGGATTCGCCCTGCCGGAAAACGAATCCTTGGCCGACAAAGCGTCRAATGCGATCCACTTGCGGGCACTGCACGAAAGCGGGAACAGTGCGGGCGGGGCGAAGGGCATGGGCTTGACGTTCACCGGCGTGGGAGAATCGCTCGCCATCACCGTGTTGTACTCGTTTCCGGAGCGGCGGGAAACGTCCCTTGCCTGGCGAGCTAAAGGGACTGGCCAGCGGGTTGGAGGCCGATGGGCCCGGCGATGGCGCACCGACGTACGGCAATAGGATCGGCGTGTGCCCGACGGTTCCTCTGCGCGCGCTCTAGGGCGAGACATTCTGCTCCTAGTACTGGGTGCGGCGTTCGCGCTCGGCGGTTCCCTGGTCACCGGGCTGATTGCCCAGAACGCGGAACGAGAGTCTTTCCTGCGAGAGCAACGGCTCGCAGAGTACAGCGCGCTACTCGCAGCAATGACTGAATTGGATGCCACCGTCCAAGAAGTCATCGCAGCAAACATCGCGGCTGACTGGAACGACCTTCCGACGCCGGGTGTGTCTCAGCGAGCGATTGACCCGGCCACTGTGGAAACGCTGAAGACAGCATTCAGTCGCGTTCAAGTGGTTGGTTCAGCCGACGCCGTTGCGGTCGCGGAGAACGGGATGTCCTATTACTCCAAGTACCTATCCTTCGTCGAGGAGCGCCTCGCCGACATCGCTGAGGACACCGAGGATGGCTCGAGTTCTCAGACCGACTGGTTCTACGACGGCGGCGCCGACTTCATGGTTTCGTCTGCGGAGTGTCTCCGGCTCCTGGCAAGGGAGCCATTCGTTGGCGCTGTTCAGACTGATTTRGGACTCGACCCCATCGCGGTGCCGAGC
>NZ_JBFUFC010000155.1:0-9035 GCF_056403635.1 Microbacterium sp. P2_F9
CGTCAAGGGCCTCGAGGTGCGCGCGACCACCGAGGCCGGCTTCAGTGCGACGGCGAAGGACGCCCTCGTGAACGTCTCCGGGGCCACCACCGCCGCCGTGACGGATGCCATCGTCACGAGCGACACGGACGTCAGCGTAGAAGCGCGCGATGCGAGCTCGCTCGCTGTCGAGGCGGGCGACCAGGTGCTCATGCCCGAGACCCCATTGGTGACCGCGACTGGAGTGATGGCGTGGAATCGGCTCGACCGCACGGTCTCAGCCCGCGTCGCCCACTCCGACGTCACCGCACTCGGCGGGATCGAGGTCCTCGCCGTTGGCGAGCCGCTGCTGACGGCGACGACCACGGCGGCGTCGATCGCACAGCGCGACACCGCGATCGTGACGAAGGATCTGTTCGCTGTCGCCGGACTGCTGGCCATCAACGTTCTCACCGGCTCGGTCGTCGCCGAGGTCATCGGCGGCGAACTCGACGCCGACTCGATCCTCATCTCCAGCGACAGCCACAGGGCCCGGATCGACGCGACCTCCGATGTCTCGGCGGTTGCGGCCACCGGGACGATCTCGGTGGACAACCTGCCGAAGCTGACCCTGAGCGCTGCGATGGCGATCAACCTGATCGGCTGGTCGGTGGAGCCGGTCGCGCTGGGCGCGGTGCTCGCCTTCGCCGAGGCGCTGCTGGGCGTGGACTTCGCGCTCGCGGCGCCCTGGCGGATCGCGGCGACGGCTACCGACGCGCAGCTCACTTCGGCGCACGACATCGTCGTCTCGGCCCTGTCCGCCGAGTCGATCAACGCCACCGTGAGCAACTCCGCACAGTCGACCTCGAACGGGATCGCCTTCACGTTCAGCGCCGGCGCAGGGCTCGTCATGGCGAGCAACAAGATCCTCGGCGACACCCGTGCGGTCATCGAATCGACGACCTCCACCCGCATCCCGGTCGACGCCGGCGGACTCCTGCGCATCGCCGCCGACCACGCCGCCGGCATCTACTCGAACGTGCAGCTGACGACCGGCTCGGTCACCACCAACGACGGCGGCTTCCACGCCTTGAGCGGCCTTCTCACCCTCCCGGCCCACGACCACCTCTCCACCGAGACCGGCCCCGTGATTCTCGATCGCGGCGATACCGTGCTCATTCCGATCGGCGCGACGACCGACACCTATACGGCCGAACACGCCATCTTCGATCAGCCGAGGACCCTCGTCACCGACGACATCGTGCGGCTCGCGGGCGACTACGGTACGGCGCGCCACAGCACCTCGCTCGGCATCCGCTACGTGCTGCACGGCGACGTCGTGCTCGTCGAAGCCGGCCACGACGCAGGCGGCGACTGGGAGACCCTCTATCGGTACCTCGGCAGCAGCGCTCGCATCGACCTTTCCGTGGAGGACTTCACCGTCGAGAGCCGCTGGGCGATCATCGGCGGCGACGCCGGCAGCGCGTACCGCTACCTCGGCAGCGGTGAAGAACTGGATCTGAACTCGGTGGACTACTCCGACACGGACCTGTGGGTGCGGGTCGCCGACAGCCCGCTGAGTGTCTACACCTGGATGGGGCCGGATGACTGGGAGGTCGACTTCCTGACGACCGACTTCCTCGACCTCGGCTGGTGGAAGCCGGTGCGCCCGAGCACCGTGTTCCCGTCCGGCTTCAACCTCACCAACTCGCACGCTGTCGCGATCGCCGCCGCGATCGTCCTCAACGACCTGCGCAGCGACGTCACGGCGGCGCTCACCTACGCCGGCGCGACCTCTGACTCGCTCACTGTCGAGGCGATCGAGCAGGCGCTCATCCGCGCCGATGCCGACGTGACGGCCTCCGCCTCGGGCGGCAACAGCATCACCGGCGAGGGCACCGCGCTTGCCGCCGGGGGCATCATCGCCACCAACCGCGTGCTCGGCGGCGCGACGGCGAACGTGCTGTGGAGCACCCTCGACGTGGTGACCGACATCACGGTCCGCGCGCTCCTGCGCGCCGAGATCGACGCGTCCGCGCGTGCCGCTCTGACATCGGGCGCTCAGACCTTCTCCGTGGTCCTCGCGTTCAATTCGATCGGCTGGAACCCGACCGCCTACTTCTTCGAGACGCTCCAGGCGATCCTCGGCTCTCCGGTCATCGGCGGCCACACCGCGTACGGCAACGAGCACCCCGCCGAGGCACGGGCCCTCGTGCAGCAGAGCAGCCTTCACGCCGGGGGAGCGGTTAACGTCGTCGGCGATGCAGCGGCCACGATCTCCGCCTACCTGGGCAACGACGCGACGTCGTACCCCGCCGCGCTGTTCGGTGCCGAGGGCCTCTCCATGAACGGCGTCGTGGCCTCGAATCGCGTCTCCACCGGCGCGTTCGCCCAGATCGAGGGCATCACCCCCGCGGACTGGACGCTCGCGAGCCCGCCTGCCGCGATCGAGCCGGGCGACGTGGTCAACACGCCTGGGGGCAGATTCCAGTGGACCGGACTGGAGCGCGGACCCCCGGCATCCAACGAGAACTTCACGGCTCCCGGCTGGCGCCGGATCGACGACATCGTCTCGGTCGTCACCTCCGAGTCCCTCACGGCAGATGCCCTCAGCGCAGCGGTCATCGGCGCGACCACGACCCTCTTCTCCGAAACCGCCCCCAACAACGACGCAGGCTCGGGCCTGATCAACCGCTACCTCGGCGATCAGCTCGACGACTACCTGTACACCAGCAACTCCGGCACCGTGACGCTCGATCTGGGAGATCGCGTCTGGGCCGACGATCAGGTCTTCGAGTGGATGGGCCAGGACGGCACCTCCGTCCTTCTGGCGGACGCGGACTTCGCCGATCCCGAGCTGTGGAAGCTCCTCACCGCGACCAACCTCTTCACGAGTTCGCTCGCCTACGCTCTGCTCGGCGAGATCGGCACCCGGCTGAACAAGCCCAAGGTCGGCGCATCCGCCGGCTACTTCGGCCTCGTCGTGACCAACGACCTGCGCTCGACCACCCTCGCTTCGATCGTCGACACGACTGTCGACGTCATCGCTGACGTGACCGTGCGGGCGACCGATGTCACGTCCCTCACCGCTCAGGATTCAAGTACCATCCTCGCGTGGGGCGGCGGCGGCGGCGTCCTCGCGATGAACGCCATCCTCGGCAGCGCCCAGGCGCTCGTGACCCGCAGCCCGATCACCGCCGGCGGCGACCTGCTCGTGCAGGCCTCGCAGTCCGGTGACGCCGTCGCCGCGACGCAGACGCACATGGAGGCGTGGGACGCCTTCACCGTGATCCTCGCCTTCAACTCCTTCGGCTGGACCTCGCAGAACCTGCTCTCCTATCTCGTCGAGGCGATCCTGGGTGTATCGGCCGCCGACATCGCCGACCGCTTCGGCACCGGCTCGAACCCCGTGGTCACCGCGACCTTCGGTGACCAGCAGCCGGCGATCGCCCGCGCCGTCGTCACCGACTCGACCCTCGACATCGGCGGCACCATCACCGTCACGGCGATCTCGTCCACGATCCTTACCGCCCTCGGCAGCAACGAGAACATCGTCTCGGCCGCGGTCGACATCACGTTCGGCGCTGCGGGCCAGAAGGCCGACAAGAAGACCGGCAAGGCCGCGGGCTACGGTGCGAGCGGCACGGCCGCGGGCATCCTCGTCGCGACGAACAAGGTCAACAGCCTCGCCGAGGCCGAGATCATCTTCACCGGTCCGGCGCGCGGCACGGTCGACGCCGGCGGCGACGTGACGATCAGCGCATCCGACACTGCGGGCATTACCGCCACAGCCACGGTGATCCAGGATGTCGCGACCTCGAACACCCTCGCGGGCATCGCCGACGTCCTGAACCAGGTCGTCATCCCGGGCGACTACGACTTCACCACCGCGTCGGGCACCCGCACGATCTCGTCCGGTGAGACCGAGCCCGGCGAAGAATCGCTCGGCAATGGAACGCATGTGCTCCTAGGGCAGAGCTGGATCGACACCTGGCTCCAGGCGCACCCCGGTGTGACGACAGCGCCATTCGTGGCCGGCGACATCTACGAGTACTCCGGTCCGACCGGGGCCATCGACCTCGGCAGCGTGACCGCGGCGGACTTCAGCGATACGACCAAGTGGACGCGCATCGTCGCCGGTTCGGACGACGTCGGGCGGTTCTACCCGGAGATCGGCAACCTGCTCCCCTCGGACGCCCGGTCGGTCGGCATCCTGGTCATCCTCAACGACGTACGCAGCTCGGTCGCCGCGAAGCTGACGAATGCGACACTCACGGCGCCGAGTCTCACGGTCACCGCCACCGACGATGCGTGGCTCGTGGCCGATGTGCTGCTGAACGTCTCGGCAACCGGCGGCAGCTTCTACGGCACGGGCGACGTGCTGAGCGTCGCCGCACAGATCGCGACAAACCGGGTCCTGGGGTCGGCGACAGCGCTGGTGAAGAACTCGGAGCTCCATCTCGAGGGCGACCTCATCGTTACGGCGACCAACAGCGCCCTGATCGACGCGACGCTGCTGACCTCGGCGTACAGCGGCGCGGACTCCGTGGGTGTCGTGCTCGCGTTCAACACCGTCGGCTGGAAGTCGACGAACGTGCTCTTCAACGCGATCGACGCGATTCTGGGCGACCCCGTCATCAGCCATCTGCTCGGTGAGGAGCAGCCCGCGGTCGCGAGTGCCAAGGTACTCGACACCGTGGTCGTCGCCGGCGGAGATGTCAAGGTCACGGCGATCAACGCCGCCGGCATCAACGCCACCGTGAGCAACGCGGCCACGAGCGAAGCATCGGCACTCATCGACGCGAAGAGCAGCGCCGTGGGCGTCCTCATCGCGAGCAACAAGGTGACAGCCGGTGCCGAGGCGAGCATCGAGAACACGCCGGGAACCGCGACCGAGGATGTCACCGCGGGCGGATCGGTCGAGGTCATCGCGACCGACGCCACCGGGATCTTCGCGAACACGCTGCTGGTGACCTCTTCGAGCACCCTTAATGACGGCGGAGCCTCGGTCGCCCAGGGCTACTTCAACGACAACGCCGTTCCCTCGATCTACACCTCGGCCGAGGGCCAGCGACTGCTCGACCGCGGCACGACAGTTCGCGTCGCGGCGATCGAAGAGGACTTCACGAGCTCCGACTCGGACGTGGACGTCGACAACGGCATGATCGTCCGCGTCGACGACGGCTACGCCGATGCGCGCTTCACGACCTCCTCGGGCGTGCGGATCGTCGTGACCGGCGATGTCGTCGAGGTCGAAGACGGCTACACCGAGGGCGGGGATGCCGGCACCTACCGCTACATCGGCGGCAACGCGCGCATCGACCTCGGCGCGCAGGACTACAGCGACACCACCCTGTGGGTGCCGATCGCGGGCGAGAGCGGCCGGGCCTACCGATACCTCGGCACCGACTCGCTGACCGACGCAGACCTCTCGCTCATCGACTACACGGACGCGTCCCTGTGGGTGCCTCTCGGCGGCGACGAGGGCGTCGTCTACGAGTGGATGGGGCCGGACGGCAGGCTCGTCGACCTGGGGAACGCCGACTACAGCGATCTCGGCTGGTGGAAGCCGCTGCCGCAGACCAGCATCCTTCCGCAGGGACTCAATGTCACAGGCTCGGACGCGATCGCCGTCGGCGGCATCGTCGTGCTCAACGATGTGCGCACCCACGCCACCGCGCGCATCACCGGTGTGACGGTCACGGCCGCGGGCGTGCTGGTCCAGGCGCTCGAAGAGGCGCTCCTGCGAGCTGTCACCGACGCGTCGGTCGTCTCGTCGGGCGGTGCGTCGTTCCCTGACATCGAKGGTGACTCGATCGCCGTCGGCGGAGTCATCGCGACGAACGTCATGCTCTCCGAGGCGCGGGCCTCGATCGCCGGCGGCGCCATCACCACGACGGCCGACGTCCTCGTCGACGCCGAGAACGTCGCACAGCTCGACGCGGTGACGAAGGCCGCCGTCGCCTCGGCCTCGCAGAACGTCGGAGTGACCCTCGCGTTCAACTCGATCGGCTGGAAGTCGCAGAACTTCCTCTTCAACCTCATCGACGCCATCATCGGCACGCCCGCCCTGGCCGGGGCGCTCGGCGGACCGCAGCCCGCGACCGTAGATGCCCGCATCACCGGCACCACGGTGATGGCCGGCGGCGAGGTCGCGGTCATCGCGGTCAACGCGGGTGTCATCAACGCCGTGGTCTCCAACGAGGCGGCTGCGGTCGTCGTCATGGTGTGGGGATCGAACGCCACCTCGGTCGGCATCGCGGTCGCCAAGAACATGGTGAACGTCCAGACGAGTGCCGTGCTCGACGCCGCCGGCACCGCCATGACCGTCACGGCTGGGGGCGACGTCACGGTCACCGCCGACGAGGTCGCCGAGATCTCGGCCGACATCAMGCTCGACGTCCTGGCCCAATCGGTCAACGACCCGACCCTGCTCGTGGCCGGTCTCATCGAGGCGGCGCTGCTCGACTACACCCATACCTCGCATTCGGGCATCGTCGACCTGCACCACGGCGAGACGGTCCGCGTCGCGGACGACTACGCCGATTGTGCAGAGGACTGCGCCGGCATGGTCTGGGAGTACACCGGCACCGACGCCGCCGGTATCGGCCTGGACCTCGGCGCTGTCGACTACAGCACCGGCTCCTGGGAGCGTCTGCTCCGCGACGAGATCTGGGACATCCCCTTCATCGAGCGCGTGCTCCAGTTCGTGCAGACCCTCGAGACGGTCTCGACCGCGGGCGGCGGCCTCGTGGCGCTCAACGACGTCCGGGGCGGCGTCGCCACGGCGATCCTCGACGTCGACGTCGACGCGGGCGGCGCACTGACGGTGGCGGCGACCGAGCGAGCTGCGCTCACGGCGATCATCACGAGCAGCATGATCGCCTCCGGGGGAAGCGGCTCGGCCGCCTACGGGGTCGTCATCGCGACCAACCTCGTGCTCAGCAGCGCGCACGCGACCGTGACGGATGCCGCGCTCGTCGCAGACGACGCGCTCACGGTCTCCGCGGCCAACACCTYGGCCATCATCGCGACAATCTCTGCGGTGACCGAGACGGCAGGCGTCGGAATCGGCATCACCCTCGCGTTCAACACGATCGGGTGGGGCTCGCAGAACATCTTCTTCAACATCGGGGATGCCATCGCCGGCACGGACATCGGCACCCCCATCCCCGCCGAGACGGTGGCGTCGGTCACCGGTTCGACGATCGACGCCGGTGGAGATGTGGCCGTCACGGCCACCGGCGCCTCGAGCGTCGTCGCGCACATCCGCAACGCGATCGTCTCGGTCAACATCGCCGTCCCCACCGGGGGAGGCGAACCCGGCGAGGAAGACCCGGATGCCGTCTCCGTCGTCATCGGCGCCGTCATCGCGATGAACAAGGTCAACTCCATCACCCGCGCCGAGATCCTCGCCGCCCCGGCCATCGATGCCGTGACCCCGTCGGTGAGCGCGGGCGGCAACGTCGCCGTCACGGCTGATGACCTCGCGTCGATCGACGCCTGGGTCGAGGCGCCCGTCACGGCGGTCACGATCGGTCTCACCGACGGCGAGACGGCGAGCATCGGGGTGGGCCTCAGCCTCGCCCGCAACGACATCCGGGCGGCCACGGACGCCAAGCTCATGAACGTGCCGTGGGCGCGGGGTGCTGGCGCGGTCACCGTCGCCACCACCGGCCACTCGGTCATCCACGCCACGTCGTCGGCATCCGCGATCACGGTCGCGCTGGGCATCCAGGGCGCGACAGCCTTCAGCGGCGGCGGCGCCGTCGCGATCAACTCCATTCAGGGGCGCACCAACGCAACGATCGACCACAGCCGCGTCGACGCAGCGGCCGGCGACCTGAAGATCACGACGGACTTCTCTTCTGCAATCACGGCGGTCGTCGCGGCGATCGCGGTGGCGGTGGGTGTCGGGATCGAGACGAGCGCCGCGATCGCGATCGGCATCGCGGTCGCGCGCAACCTCATCGGCTGGGCGCAGTACGCGAATCCCACGAACTTCGATGTCACAGGCTCCGCCCTGCCGATCCAGGTCAAGGCGCTGGCGATCGACGCCGACCTCCACGCGAGCGGCGATGTGATCTTCCGCGCGACCAACGGGTCGTCCATCATCGCGACGATCAACGCCACTTCGGTCGCCGTCGCAGCCTCCACCGAAGTGGCTGTCGCCGTCGCGATCGGCGGTGTGTGGGCCGACAACATGATCGGCGCCCGGGTCGAGGCATCCGCCACCCGAACCGCCGTGCACGCGGGCGGCAAGCTCGACCTCACCGCGAAAGACACGTCGACCATCACCGCCGACGCCCAGGGCGTCTCGGTTGCCGCCAGCCTCTCCGGTCAAGGCGGCGGCGCGGGCTCGGTCGGGCTCTCGCTCGCCCACAACACGATCGACTCCCAGGTGCTCGCGATCCTCTACAGCCCGGGCGTCGTCGTGGCACCCGGCGGCATCCGCATCACCGCGACCAACGACGCCKAGATCCTCGTCAAGGCCATCGCGGTCGCCGTCTCGGTCAGTATCGCCGGCGGCTCGGTGGCGGTCGCCCTCGCGGGCGGCGGCGCCGAGTCGACCAACCGCATCCTCGCGACGACCCGTGCCGGCGTCGTCGGCGGATCGCTCGGCACAGTCGCGCTCCCAGTGAGCGAGGTGGTCATCGATGCCGCCTCGACCGGCAGCATCCACGCGCTCGTCCTCGGCATCGCCGGATCGATCGCGGCCGGCGGCGGCACGTCGATCGGACTCGCGCTCGGCATCTCGGTAGCACGCAACATGATCGGCTGGGACGACACGGCGGTCAGCACCACCTACACGTCCAACCAGACCGTCGCCGGGCTCAACTACGGAGACACCGTCCGCGTGCACGGGGGAGTGCTCGACGGTGAGGCCTACTCGTACCGCGGCCCGCCGGTCACGCACTCGGTCGACCTGTCAATGGTCGACTTCACGGATCCCTCCTCGTGGGAGTGCATCGGACTGACACCGGGCGCGGCGGCCACTGAGGCGGTAATCTCGGGCGCCGACGTCTACTCGACGGGCGCAGTGTCCCTCTCCGCCACCTCTGCTCAGATCATCGAGG
>NZ_JBFUFC010000156.1:0-9018 GCF_056403635.1 Microbacterium sp. P2_F9
GGCAGACCCTTCTCGCTTCGGTTGGCCCGTCATCGATCTGGATGCGATGGCGGGTCGACGGCGGGAGTGCCGGCGCCGACGTCGTCGCAAGGGGCCGTGAGCTCGTGACCGGACCTGAGCAGGGCGGCTCGCTCGCCGTGACGCAACCGGTCGGGGGCGGGCGCATGCAGCTCTGGGACCTGGAGATCGATGTCGCCGTCGGGGGAGAATCCGACCTGATCGTTCCCCTCGGTTCCGGTGTCGTCGCCCGCTACGAGCAATATGACGGAACGGGCGAGCCGCGGCTGGAGCGCATCGCGACGGGCGAGGAGATACCGCTCAGCATCCCCGGGTTTCCGGCGAAATTCGAAGTCGCCCCCGGCTCCTGGGCGGCTCCGGCCTTCGCATGGTGGCCGGAGGGCAAGATCGTCGCGTTCGACCCCTCGACCGGACAGCCGCTGGGGCCTCCCCTGGCCATGCCGAGCGAAGTCGAGAGGTACGAAGCGGTGAGCGAGTCGCCCGACTCCACTCGTGCAGTGGTCACCTGGTTCACCCCGACTGGGGGCCCGCCGGAGACCGCCGTGTTCGACCTCACGACCGGGGCGCTCTTGGTCCGGGGCCTGTTTGGCCTCGACTTGAGCCTTGCGATCGACGACGATCAGGTGGTGGGGATCGCCAATCACTCCGCGCGCCGATATGACATTCGTACACTCGAGCCGACCTCCGCGCTCGCCAGGGCGGTCGGCGCGGGCTTCTATACCTCGGCCAGCGCCGACGGTCGCACCTTCTTGAACGTCGGCGCCAACAACGCGATCACGCTGTACGACCTCACTGCGGGCATCCCTCTCGCGTCACCGCTGGACAGTCCGGCCTCGACTTTGCGACTGCTCGAGGGACTCCAATCCGCAGTGCGCGCGCCGGGCGGCTACCTCACCGCTGATGGCGAGATGCTGCTCGAGGCGCTCCTCGACGGCATCGCCGTCTGGGACCTGCGCCCCGAACAGCAGGCAGCCAAGGCCTGCGCTCTCGCCGGACGCGAACTGTCGGTCGAGGAGTGGTCGACATACTTCCCCGGCGAGGTGCAGATCGACACGTGCGCAACGCTGGCGGACTGATCGGCTGAGTCCGACCGTCGTGTGGAGTCGACGAAGCGTGCACGCGCCTCAATCGCGCACCTGCACACACACGAGGTGATATCCGCCTGCAGGGTGCTCCGTGACGTGATGGCTGAGGCAGTCGGGCGACGGCAGCTGCCCACCACGGATCGCCCGATCGATCTCCTCGGCGACCCGATCGGCGGGTCGACCGCCGTACCGCTCGATCAGCATCCGATCGAGCGGGCGCGGGGCTGTCACGCCAACCGGTGCCGGTGCCGCGGGGGCCGGTGCGGTTTGGCAGGCGGTGAGCCCGATCGCGCCGGTGGTCCCCAGCAGAACGATGGCAAGAGCGCGACCTGCTCGGTGGCCGATGATGTTCATATTCATTTCAGTTCTCCTTCATCAACCGGCCGCTGGTCGGCCGTCGATACCCACGTTGACGGGAGCGGATATCCAGATCCGGACTGGTCGATATCCAGCTGATATCCGTCTCCGCCCGCACTGTTGACCGCGCCTTCTCGCGGGTCGACACTTCAGTCATGGTGCTCAAGGTGCTGGGCCCTCTCGACACTGGGACTGCGCCGCTCAGCCCTCGCGAGCGGGCGATGCTCGCGGCGCTGGTCGTGCGCCTCGGCAGCACTGTTCCGCCCGGCGACCTCGCGGAGGCGTGGTGGGGTGAGGTGCCGCCCCGCACCTGGGAGCAGCAGGTGCGCAACTCGGTCGCTCGCATCCGCTCACGACTCGGTCGTGACACCATCGAGACGGTCGGGTGGGAGTACCGGCTCGCAATGGACCCCGACACTATCGACTCCGTGCGCTTCGAGCGTCTGGTGTCGGCCGCTCGCGGCCACGAGCTGCGCGGGGAGCACGACCGCGCAATCGACGTCTACACACGTGCCCTCGCGCTCTGGCGCGGTGCGGCTCTGCAGGATGTCGCGAACTGGCAGCCCGGGGTCGTCGAAGCGCTCCGGCTGCACGAGATCCGCACGAGCGTGGAAGAAGAGCTGTTGGACGCGCGCCTGGCGACCGGCGAGCACCGCTCACTCATCGCGGACGCTGAGCGTCTGCTGCGCGAGGAGCCGCTGCGCGAGGAGCGTTGGGCGATCGTCGCGCTCGCGAACTACCGCGCCGATCGGCAGGCTGAAGCGCTCGCTGTGCTGCGAGCCGCGCGCGAGCGGCTCGCCAACGAGCTGGGGATCGAGCCCGGCCCCCGGCTCGTGGCCCTCGAGCTCTCGGTGCTGCGCCAGGATCCCGACCTCACCGCGCCCTCGCCCGCCCTTGCGGTCGCCTCGCTCTGCCCCTACCCCGGTCTGCGGGCCTTCGGCCCTGACGATGCCGATGTGTTCTTCGGACGCGAGGCCGACGCGGAGTCGGTGCTGGAGCGGGTGAGCCCCGGCACCGTCGTCACGATCGCGGGCGCCTCCGGCACGGGCAAGTCGTCGCTACTCCTCGCGGGAGTCCTGCCGCGCCTCCGCGCGCGCGGCCGGCACGTCGAGGTCGTGCGACCCGCGTCTGGTGGCGCCGATGCTCTGCGCGGAGCCGATGCGCGTGCGAACGTGCTTGCGATCGACCAGGCGGAGGAGGTGCAGGGACTGACGGATGCGCAGCGGGAAGCATTCGCGGAGACCGCTCGCGCCTTTCTCGACGGCGGCGGGACGATCCTGATGACGGCGCGTTCGGACGCGCTCGACCGCCTCCGCGGGATGCCCCTCATCGGAGATGCGATCGGACGCGGCGTGTACCTGCTCGGCCCCCTCTCCGCCGTCGCGTATCGCGGAGCCATCGAAGAGCCCGCACGCCGTGCCGGGCTCACCCTCGAGCCCGGGCTCGTCGAGCTTGCCGTGCGCGACGCCGGGGACCGGGCATCCACCCTCCCCCATCTCTCCCATGCGCTCCAGGAGACCTGGGCACGGCGGGAGGGGTCGACACTGACGGTGGAGGGGTACCGCACGTCCGGCGGCATCCCCGGGGCGATCGCACAGTCCGCCGAGCGGGTCTTCCGCTCCCTGCCCCCGCAGGAGCAGGAGATCTGTCGCTCCCTTATGCAGCGGCTCCTCGACCGCAGCGCAGATGGCACCTCGACGCGTCGACGCGTCCCAGCTGACCCGCTGCTGGCAGAGGCCGGCCGTCGCCGAGTGCTCGAGCAGCTGACCCAGTCGCGTCTCGTGACACTTGATGGCGACGCCGTCGTGATCGCGCACGAGGCCGTCGCCACGGCGTGGCCGCGCCTCGACGCGTGGCTCGAGGAGGATGCGGAGGGCGCGCGCACGCTGCGGGCCGTCGAGTCCGCGGCGGCCGCGTGGCAGGCCGGAGGGCGCGATGACGACGACCTGCTGCGGGGCGCCCGGCTCCACAGTGCGCTCGACTGGCGAGACACGGCACACCCCGACCTGACCGGGATCGAGGACGATCTGCTCATCGCATCCGTCGATCGGGAACAGGGTCAGCTGCGGGATCTCTCCGCGCGCGCGACCCGGGACCRCACGCGCAACCGCGTCCTGGGAGCCGCGCTCGGCGGCGCGGGGATCCTCCTCGTGGCCGCCATCGTCGCGGGCGGCATCGCGGCCGTCCGCGGTCAGGAGGCCGCGGTCTCCGCCGAGGATGCCCGCACCGAGGCGCTCGTCGCGACCTCGCTCGCCCTGCGTACGTCGGATCGCGAGCTCGCGGCGCTGCTCGCGGCCGAGGCCTACCGTCGCTGGCCGGACGACGCGCGAGTGCGCTCGGCCCTGTTCGGTACGATGACCGCTGCGCATGGGCTTGTCGACACCCACCACCTGGATGATGCGACGTGGTCGGTCATGACCTTCATTCCTGACACGGGTACCCTCATCCGCGTCGCGGAGGTGCCAGACGCCGCGACGATCGAGATCGTGGATCCMTCGAGCGAGACCGTCATACGGAGCTTCGACGTGGATCTGCCGGCCCCCACGCTGTACGGCCGAAACCTCAGCGTCAGCCGCGACGGAACCGTGGCCGCCATCCAGACCGCACGGTTCGTCGATTCCGAGGACCTCACGACATGCTGCTGGAACCAGCTCACCTTCATCGACCTTGCGTCGGGAGAGGTTCTGCCCGGGTCGCAGCTGCTGAAGATGCGGACAAGCGACGTCATGGACCTCGGCGAGGACGGATCCGTCGTGTACCTGCAGCATCCGGTCACGGGCGATCTCGTCGCTGTCGACACCCGCACCGGAGAGGTCCGGGCTTCGGCCGCGGGCGCCTTCGACGACTACACCGGAGTCGGCGGCAGACACGGGTCGGTCACCGTCGTCGACCGCGAGCGGGTGGCGACGAGCATGGGTGACCGCATCGACGTCTTCGACCGCGACACTCTCGGCATTCGCACCACGATCCCTCTCGGTGACGATCAGGAGGCATTTTCACTCCTCGCGGACGGCGCCGGGGGTGTGCTTGTGGGCCTCGCGGCCGAGCTCCTCCGAGTGCGGATCGATACGGGTGCCGTGGAGTGGCGCCGCCCTCTCCGAGCTTCCGAGTCGTGCTGGGGTCTGATCGTCACGCCGCGCGCGACCATCGCCTGCTCCTCTTTCGTCGCGGTCACCGAGTTCGAGCTCTCAACCGGGCTGCCGACCGGAAAGGCGATCGAAATGCAGCTCGACACCCTCCCCGACATCGGCGTCCTTGATGACGCGACGCTTCTGCTCTCTTCGGCGGGCTACAGCCTCTGGATGCGCTGGCGCATCGACGGGAGCGGCGCCGGCTCGCGAATCGTCGCGGCGGGGACTGTCGCCGCGGGCGGGCCGGATCGCGACGGCGGGTTCGTCTCCGCGCGACCTGTGGCAGGCGGACCCTCCCAACTGTGGAACCTCGATTCCGATGCCGCGGGCGGCACAGAGTCCGACAGCCTGGTGCTGCTCGGCGCGGGCATCGTCCAGCGGTGGGACGAAGGCGTGGGATATCGACTCGAGGACACCGCTACCGGAGAGGTCTTCCCCTATCGCATTCCGGGGCTACCCGAAACCTTCGACCTGATCCCGGCTGGCTTGGGGCGGTTGGCGTTCGTCGAGTTCGAGGGACGGCTCGTGGCGTTCGATCCCGCAACCGGCGAAGCCGTTGGGGAGCCGATGAGCGTGCCCGGTTGGCGCGTCGACGAGGCGCGCTCTGCGAGCACCACTCCCGACGAGAGACGAGTCGCGTTCACCTGGTGGGACGGCGAGCGCAATGCCACCGAGACGGTGGTGTTCGATGTCCTGACCGGAGAGCCCCTCGTGAGCGGCCTTTCTGGCGTCGACGAGACGCTCGTCGTCGGGCCGGACGAGCTCATCGCCGTCACTGCCCAGACGGTACAGCGCGTCGCGCTGGAGACGCTCCGGCCCCGCTCGAGTCTTGCCCGCTCCACGGGCGGCAGCCAGGCACTGGACGTCAGCCTCGACGGACGTACCCTCCTGAACGTGGGCTGGAACAATCGGCTGACGCTCTACGATCTCACTCGCGACATCGTGCTCGGCGAGCCGGTCGATGCGAGCGGTACGGTCGTGCGCGGCGGATACCTCACCGCCGACGGCGAGACTCTGGTCACGGCGCTGACCGACGGCATCCTGCTCTGGGATCTTGTTCCCGAACATCAGGCGCTCGCCGCGTGCGACCTGGCGGGCCGTGAACTGAGCCAACAGGAGTGGTCGACCTACTTCCCGGACGAGCCTCAGGTCGCCACCTGCGGGGCGCTCGCCGGCTGACCCATGCCGAGAGCCCGGCCCCCTTGTAAGGGGCCGGGCTCCGTTGGCTTGTTCAAGCCTCACTCAGCGGATCGCCGAGAGTCTCAGACTTCGCAGGAAGCGGCCGAGTTCACAGCATCCGGCGAATAATCTGCGGAGTTCGCGCGAATCTGCGAACTCTGGGAGGTCAGCGCGCGGCTGAGCCTTCCACGTAGTCCTCGTCGGTCTGCTTCCAGGCGAAGAGGGCCCGCAGCTCCTTGCCGACCTCTTCGATCGGGTGCTGGGCGCCMTTCTCGCGGAGCGCGTAGAACTCCGGTGCTCCGGCATCCTGATCCGCGATGAAGCGCTCGGCGAACGCGCCGGACTGGATGTCGGCGAGCACAGCCTGCATGTTCTCCTTGACGCGCGGGTCGATGACGCGCGGGCCGGAGACGTAGTCGCCGTACTCGGCGGTGTCGGAGACCGACCAGCGCTGCTTGGCGATGCCGCCCTCCCACATCAGGTCGACGATGAGCTTGAGTTCGTGCAGCACCTCGAAGTACGCGATCTGCGGCTGGTAGCCCGCTTCGGTGAGGGTCTCGAAGCCGTACTGGACGAGCTGCGAGACGCCGCCGCACAGGACGGACTGCTCGCCGAACAGGTCGGTCTCGGTCTCTTCGGTGAAGGTCGTCTTGATGACGCCGGCGCGCGTGCCGCCGATGGCCTTGGCATACGACTTCGCGAGGTCCCAGGCCTGGCCCGAGGCATCCTGCTCCACGGCGATGATGTCCGGGATGCCGCGGCCCGCGACGAACTCGCGTCGCACAGTGTGACCCGGCGCCTTCGGGGCGATGAGGATCACGTCGACGCCCTCGGGCGCCTGGATGTAGCCGAACCGGATGTTGAACCCGTGCGCGAACGCGAGGGTCTTTCCGGGGACGAGCTTGTCCTTGATGTGATCGTTGAAGATGCCGCGCTGGTGCTGGTCCGGCGCGAGGATCATGATGAGGTCGGCCCACTCGGCGGCGTCGGCGACCGACTTCACCTCGAAGCCTTCGTCCTGGGCCTTCTCGGTCGACTTGGAGCCCTCCTTCAGGGCGATGACGACCTCGACGCCCGAGTCGCGCAGGTTCTGCGCGTGCGCGTGGCCCTGCGAGCCGTAGCCGACGATCGCGACCTTCTTGCTCTGGATGAGCGCCAGGTCGGCGTCGGCGTCGTAGAAGAGTTCAGCCATTTCGTATTTCTCCTTGATGTGGTTCTGACAGGGAGCCGGTCCCTGAGTTTGGGGAAGGTCAGCCGCGCAGGACGCGTTCGGTGATGCTCTTGCCGCCTCGGCCGATCGCGAGCAGGCCGGACTGGGCGAGCTCCTTGATGCCGAACGGCTCGAGCGCCCGCAGCAGGGCATCGACCTTGCCGTGGTCACCCGTCGCCTCGATCACCAGGGCGTCGGGCGCATAGTCGACGACCGATGCACGGAAGAGGCTCACCACTTCGAGCACGCTCGAGCGGTTCCCGTTGTCGGCGCGCACCTTGACGAGCACATGCTCCCGCTGCACCGACGACGAGAGATCGAGTTCCACGATCTTGATGACGTTGATCAGCTTGTTCAGCTGCTTCGTCACCTGCTCGAGCGGCAGCTGGTCGACGTCGACGACGACAGTGATGCGGGACAGCCCCGGCACCTCGGTGACGCCCACGGCGAGGGACTCGATGTTGAACCCGCGGCGGGCGAACAGCCCCGCCACACGGGTGAGAAGTCCGGGCTTGTCCTCCACGAGGAGGCTCAGCACGTGAGTCGACATGTCCTCAGTCCTCCTGGTCGAACGTGGGCGCGTGGTCGATTGCGTACTGGACGTAGCTGTTGCTGACGCCCTGCGGCACCATCGGCCAGACCATGGCGTCGGCGCTCACAACGAAGTCGATGACGACCGGCCGGTCGTTGGTCTCGAGGGCGAGCTTGATCGCGGCATCCACGTCCTCCTCCTTCTCGACGCGGATCGCGAGGCAGCCGTAGGCCTCGGAGAGCTTGACGAAGTCCGGGATGCGGACCGTGCCGTGGCCGGTGCTGAGGCTCGTATTCGAGTAGCGCCCGTCGTAGAACAGGGTCTGCCACTGCCGCACCATGCCGAGCGACGAGTTGTTGATGATCGCGACCTTGATCGGAATGTTGTTGAGCGTGCAGGTGGCGAGCTCCTGATTGGTCATCTGGAAGCAGCCATCGCCGTCGATCGCCCACACGACGCGGTCCGGCTCGGCAACCTTCGCCCCCATGGCGGCCGGCACCGAATAGCCCATCGTGCCGGCGCCGCCGGAGTTGAGCCACGAGTTGGGACGCTCGTACTTGATGAACTGCGCCGACCACATCTGGTGCTGTCCGACGCCGGCGGCGAAGATGCCCTCAGGCCCCGTGAGCGCGCCGATCCGCTGGATCACGTACTGCGGCGACATCAGCCCATCGCTCGGCTGGGTGTAGCCGAGCGGGAACTCGTCGCGGAGGCCATCGAGGAACGACCACCACTCCCCCGTGTCCGGCTTGCGGCCTGCGGCGGCAGTCCGGTAGGCGGCCTCGAGGTCGACGAGCACGTCCTTCAGATCGCCGACGATGGGCACTTCGGCCGCACGGATCTTGCCGATCTCGGCAGGATCGATGTCGACGTGGATCACCTGGGCGTTCGGCGCGAAGAGCGCCGCCTTGCCGGTCACCCGGTCGTCGAAGCGGGCTCCGAGCGACACGAGCAGGTCGGCTTCCTGCAGGGCGAGGACCGCGGGCACCGTGCCATGCATGCCGGGCATGCCGAGGTGCTGCTGGTGGGAATCGGGGAAGGCGCCGCGGGCCATCAGCGTGGTGACGACCGGGGCACCGGTGGTCTCGGCGAGTGCGAGCAGCTCGGCGGACGCCTTCGAGCGGATGACGCCGCCGCCCACGTACAGCACGGGCTTCTTCGCGTCGGCGAGCAGCTGGGCCGCGGCCTGGATCTGCTTGCCGTGCGCCTTCGTCACCGGGCGGTAGCCGGGCAGATCGATCTTCGGCGGCCAGACGAACGGCGCCTCGGCCTGCTGTGCGTCCTTCGTGATATCGACGAGCACCGGGCCGGGGCGCCCAGTGCCGGCGATCTCGAATGCGGACGCGATGGCGGACGGGATGTCCTCGGGGCGCTTGACCAGGAACGAGTGCTTCGTGATCGGCATCGTGATGCCGACGATGTCGGCCTCCTGGAACGCGTCGGTGCCCATGAGGTTCGAGAAGACCTGACCGGTGATGCACACGATCGGCACGGAGTCCATGTAGG
>NZ_JBFUFC010000157.1:0-9005 GCF_056403635.1 Microbacterium sp. P2_F9
GGGCGAGACCCTCGTTGACGCTGCCGACGACATCGTCGACCGCCGTGGGATCCTCGACTGGCTCGCCGTACGACGACTTCGGGTCACTCATCGGATGCACTCCTCACGCAGGGCACGTCCCTGCAGGGTGAGGTTATCCCGGGGGACGGGTTCGGCCTCGGAGGCATGCCGGGGCGTTTCGCTCCTGGTCCGGGCGCCACCCCTGACTAGGGTGAGCGCCATGGCCTCTCACCGTCGACCGTTCGCGGGTGTGGCTGCCGCCTTCCTTCTCGCCGCCGCACTGACCGCCTGCGCGCCCGAGGTGGACCCGGCAGGACAGCCCTCGGCGCCCTCAGCGACCGACTCCCCGACTGTCTCGTCGTCCCCCAGCGGCACGCCCAGCCCGACCGCGACCCCGCCCGCCGCGATCCCGACCAACTGCAAGGCCATCCTCTCCGCGAACGTGCTCGCCCAGCTCGAGGGCATCCCGCTGAACCACCCAGCCTTCGGCCCGTCCGGGGTGCTGCCGGACGGCAGCCTGCTGTGCATCTGGGGCGACCCGGCCGCCGATACGACGGCACTGACCACGACCATCCTGCTCATGTCCCGCGGGCCCGCCCTCGACCTGCTCAACGGCTACGCGGCCAGCGACGGCTACACCTGCTACACCCCGGACGGCGGCACCCGCTGCGAAGGCTCGTGGCAGAACCCCAACTACCCGGTCACCGACGGGCGCACGCTGTTCTGGCGCGACGGCATCCTCATCGACACGATGTACTCGAACCTCTCGCCAAGCGGCTACACGTCGAGCATCGTCGACCACATCTGGCCGGAGTGACCGGGAGCTGCACCGGTCAGCCCCACACGCGCGCGGCGAGCTGGGTTCCGTAGTCCTCGGGCAGCCACGAGGTCTCGACGCTGGCGAGCCACAGCCCGTCCCGCACGGCCTGCTCCTCGATGACATCCCCCTGCTGGCGCCGGCATGCCACCCCGGCGCCGATGGTCTCGCAGTCGAAGCCCTGCCCGCGCAGCGCGGCATCGGCGATGGTCGAGGCATCCGCCCCCACCTGAGAGAGCGTCGTCACGATCTGACCGGCGGCCGACCGCCAGGAGCAGGTGACCCGCACCACGGGCTGGAGCGCATCGACGAGGCCGGTGATCCCGGTCGGCGGCGCCGCGAAGGTCTGCGAGAGCAGCACGTCCCTCCCCCAGACCAGCTCCGCCCAGAGCCGGTCGGGATACAGCGTGCGGCAGTCCAGGTCGGTGGCGGGATCCAGCGCGGCGGTCTCCACGGGCGACGGCGCGGCCGCCACGGGCGCCGACGTCGCCGCGCGCAGGGTGTCGCCGATCCAGTTGACCGTGCCGGGCACGGCGGGCGCCGCGACCCAGACCAGGGCCCCGACGATGCCGGCGCACAGCACGCCGACCGGCCACGCCAGCCACAGGCTGCGACCGCCGATCCGCGCCATTATCGCCTCCGCTATCGAGGGTAGGCACCGGATGCCGCGGCCCCGCCTCGGCGCGCGGGTGCGACGCACGAAGGGCCCCGGAAAACCGGGGCCCTTCGCGTCACGATCTCAGTGGGTCAGTTGTAGTTGCCCGAGAAGTCGTCGGTCGAGAAGCTGTCGAAGTCGACATAGCCGAGGTCGGCGTCGCTGTACGCGCCGTCCGAAGCGAAGATGCGGTTGGGGTACCGCTCGCTCTTGGCCTCTTCCGTCGCCTCGACGATGACGTTGCGGTACTTCGCAAGTCCCGTTCCGGCGGGGATGAGCTTTCCGATGATGACGTTCTCCTTGAGGCCGAGCAGCGGGTCGCTGCGACCCTCCATGGCGGCCTGCGTGAGCACGCGGGTCGTCTCCTGGAAGGAAGCGGCGGACAGCCACGACTCGGTCGCGAGCGACGCCTTCGTGATACCCATGAGCTCCGGGCGACCGGACGCGGGGCGCTTGCCCTGTGCCACGACCTCGCGGTTCATGTTCTGGTACTTCTTGAAGTCGACCAGCTCACCCGGAAGCAGCGTCGTCTCACCGTGGTCGACCACGGTGATCTTGCGCAGCATCTGGCGCACGATGACCTCGATGTGCTTGTCGTGGATCGGCACACCCTGCGAGCGGTACACGCCCTGGACGCCGTTCACGAGGTAACGCTGCACCTCGCGGGCACCCATGACACGCATGACCTCCTTGGGGTCGAGCGTGCCCACCAGGATCGGCTGACCGACCGTGACGTGCTGGCCGTCCTCGACCAGGAGCGTCGCGCGGCGCAGCACCGGGTAGACGTGCGGCTCATCGCCGTTGTCGGGCGTCAGGATGACCTTCTTGGCGCGGTCCGTCTCCTCGATGGTGATGCGACCGTCGGACTCCGCGATCGGCGACGCACCCTTGGGGGTACGGGCCTCGAAGAGCTCCTGCACGCGGGGCAGACCCTGCGTGATGTCGTCGGCCGAAGCCGAACCACCGGTGTGGAAGGTGCGCATGGTCAGCTGCGTGCCGGGCTCACCGATCGACTGGGCGGCGATGATGCCGACCGCCTCGCCGATGTCGACGAGCTTGCCGGTCGCGAGCGAACGGCCGTAGCAGGCCTGGCAGACGCCGACAGCCGAGTCGCAGGTCAGCACCGAGCGCACCTTGATGGTGCCGACGCCGGCCTCGATCAGCTTGTCGATGAGCACGTCTCCGACGTCGTCACCGGCGGCGGCGAGCACTTCACCGTCGGGGTCGACGACCTCGGATGCGAGCGAACGGGCGAACACCGAGTTCTCGACGTTCGGGTCCTTGACGAGCTCGCCGTCCGGACCTGCGGTCGCGATCGGGAGTTCGAGGCCCTTGGTCGTGCCGCAGTCCTCTTCGCGGATGATGACATCCTGCGAGACGTCCACGAGACGACGCGTGAGGTAACCCGAGTCGGCGGTACGGAGGGCCGTGTCGGCCAGACCCTTGCGGGCACCGTGCGTCGCGATGAAGTACTCCGCCACCGACAGACCCTCGCGGTACGAGGAGATGATCGGACGGGGGATGATCTCACCCTTGGGGTTGTTCACCAGGCCTCGCATACCGGCGATGTTCCGGATCTGCAGCCAGTTACCACGAGCACCCGACGACACCATGCGGTTGATGGTGTTGTCCTCAGGGAAGTTCGCGCGCATCGCGGTCTGGACCTCGTCGGTCGCCTCGGTCCAGATCTTGATGAGCTCCTGGCGACGCTCGGCGTCGGTCGTGAGGCCCTTCTCGAACTGGTCCTGCGCCTTCGCTGCCCGCTTCTCGTGGCGGGCCACGATCTGGGGCTTGTCCGGCGGGGTCAGGATGTCGCTGAGCGCCACCGTGACACCCGAACGAGTGGCCCAGTAGAAGCCGGCGTCCTTGATCCGGTCGAGAGTCGCAGCGACCTCCACCTTCGGGTACTCCTCGGCGAGCTTGTTGACGATCTGCGAGAGCTTGCCCTTGTCGGCCTGCTCACGCACGAACGGGTAGCCCTTGGGGAGCGTGCCGTTGAAGATCGCCTGGCCGAGCGAGGCGTCCACGAGACCGTGGTTCTCGTAGCCCTCGGGGGCTTCGCCCTCGAGGAACGCGAGGTCGGGGATACGGATGCGGACCTTGGCCTGCAGGTCGAGGGTTCCCTCGTCCTTGGCCATGATCGCCTCGCCGACGTCACCGAACGCGCGGCCTTCGCCCTTCGCGCCGACCTTGACCGTGGTCAGGTGGTGCAGGCCGATGATCATGTCCTGCGAAGGCAGGGTGACCGGACGGCCGTCGGACGGCTTCAGGATGTTGTTCGACGCGAGCATCAGGATGCGCGCCTCGGCCTGGGCCTCGACCGACAGGGGCAGGTGGACAGCCATCTGGTCGCCGTCGAAGTCCGCGTTGAACGCGGCACAGACGAGCGGGTGCAGCTGGATGGCCTTGCCCTCGACGAGCTGAGGCTCGAAGGCCTGGATGCCGAGACGGTGCAGCGTAGGTGCACGGTTGAGYAGCACGGGACGCTCGCGGATGATCTCCTCGAGCACGTCCCAGACCTCGGGACGCGTGCGCTCGACGGCGCGCTTGGCCGCCTTGATGTTCTGCGAGTGACCGAGGTCGATCAGGCGCTTGATCACGAACGGCTTGAACAGCTCGAGGGCCATCTGCTTGGGCAGACCGCACTGGTGGAGCTTGAGCTGCGGGCCGACGACGATGACCGAACGGCCCGAGTAGTCGACGCGCTTGCCGAGCAGGTTCTGGCGGAACCGGCCCTGCTTGCCCTTGAGCATGTCGGACAGCGACTTGAGCGCGCGGTTTCCCGTGCCCGTCACCGGACGACCGCGGCGGCCGTTGTCGAACAGTGCGTCGACGGCCTCCTGCAGCATGCGCTTCTCGTTGTTGACGATGATCTCGGGGGCACCGAGGTCGATCAGGCGACGGAGGCGGTTGTTGCGGTTGATCACGCGGCGGTACAGGTCGTTGAGGTCGGAGGTCGCGAAGCGGCCACCGTCCAGCTGCACCATCGGGCGCAGCTCCGGCGGGATCACCGGAACGACGTCGAGGACCATGGATGCCGGGGACATGCCGGTCTGCAGGAACGAGTTGACGACCTTCAGGCGCTTGATCGCACGGATCTTGCGCTGGCCCTTGCCCTCGGAGATCTGCAGGTGCAGGTTCTCGGCCTCAGCGGCCAGGTCGAACGCCAGGAGGCGACGCTTGATCGACTCCGCGCCCATGTAGGCCTCGAAGTACTGACCGAAGCGGTCCTGGAGCTCGTGGAAGATCTCGTCCTCGCCCTTCAGGGCGCCGACGTCGAGGGTGCGGAAGTCCTCCCACACCTTCTCGAGACGGATGATCTGATCGTCGAAGGACTTGCGGATGCCCGCCATGTCCTTCTCCGCGGCATCCTTGACCTTCTTCTTCTGGTCGGCCTTGGCGCCCTCTTCCTCCAGCGCGCCGAGCTCCTCTTCCAGCTTCTGCAGGCGCGTGGCGATGCGCGAGTCGCGGCGATCGCCGAGCGTCTTCAGCTCGAGGCGGATGTTGTTCTCCTGCGTCGGCAGGTCGCGCTGACGCGCCTCCTGGTCGACCGAGATCACCATGTAGGCGGCGAAGTAGATGACCTTCTCGAGGTCCTTCGGCGCCATGTCCAGCAGGTACCCGAGACGCGACGGAACGCCCTTGAAGTACCAGATGTGGGTGACCGGCGCGGCGAGCTCGATGTGGCCCATGCGCTCGCGGCGGACCGAGGACTTGGTGACCTCGACGCCGCAGCGCTCGCAGACGATGCCCTTGAAGCGGACCCGCTTGTACTTGCCGCAGGCGCACTCCCAGTCGCGGGAAGGTCCGAAGATCTGCTCGCCGAACAGGCCGTCCTTCTCGGGCTTGAGCGTGCGGTAGTTGATGGTCTCAGGCTTCTTGACCTCGCCGTACGACCAACGACGGATGTCGTCAGCGGTGGCCAGGCCGATGCGAAGCTGATCGAAAGTTGTTGATTCGAGCACTAGTTTCTCAGTTCTCCTGTGTCGGAATTCTGTCGTTGCCTGGCGGCTTAGATCTCGTCGATCGACGAGGACTCGAAGCGGCTGGAGATGTTGATGCCGAGCTCTTCCGCAGCGCGGAAGGCGTCGTCATCGGTGTCGCGGAGGTTCACCACGGTGCCATCGGCCGAGAGGACCTCGACGTTCAGGCAGAGCGACTGCATCTCCTTCATGAGCACCTTGAAGGACTCGGGGATGCCGGGCTCCTGGATGTTCTCGCCCTTGACGATCGCCTCGTACACCTTGACGCGGCCGAGGATGTCGTCGGACTTGATCGTGAGGAGCTCCTGGAGCGCGTAGGCGGCGCCGTAGGCCTCGAGGGCCCACACCTCCATCTCGCCGAACCGCTGGCCGCCGAACTGGGCCTTACCACCCAGGGGCTGCTGCGTGATCATCGAGTAGGGGCCCGTCGACCGCGCGTGGATCTTGTCGTCCACGAGGTGGTGCAGCTTCAGGATGTACATGTAGCCCACCGAGACCGGTGCCGGGAACGGGTCGCCGGAGCGGCCGTCGAACAGCAGGGTCTTGCCGGTCGAGTCGATCAGGCGGTCACCGTCGCGGGTGAGCGTCGTCGAGTCGAGCAGACCGGCGATCTCCTCCTCGAAGGCGCCGTCGAACACGGGGGTCGCGACCTTGGTGCCAGGGGGTGCCTGGTGCGCCTGCTCGGGCAGCTTCGCGGCCCACTTCGGCGAGCCTTCGACCTTCCAGCCCTGCTTGGCGATCCAGCCGAGGTGAAGCTCCAGCACCTGGCCGAAGTTCATGCGGCCGGGGATGCCGAGCGGGTTCAGGATGACGTCGACCGGCGTGCCGTCGGCGAGGAAGGGCATGTCCTCGATCGGGAGGATCTTGGCGATGACACCCTTGTTGCCGTGGCGGCCGGCGAGCTTGTCGCCTTCGGTGATCTTGCGCTTCTGGGCGATGTAGACCACGACGCGGCGGTTGACGCCCGAGCCGAGCTCGTCGTCGCCGTCCTCGGCGTTGAACTCCTTGACCGCGATGATCGTGCCCTGCTCACCGTGGGGCACCTTCAGCGACGTGTCGCGGACTTCGCGGCTCTTCTCGTTGAAGATCGCGCGCAGCAGACGCTCCTCGGCCGACAGCTCGGTCTCGCCCTTCGGCGTGACCTTGCCGACGAGGATGTCGCCGGGGCGAACCTCGGCGCCGATGCGGATGATGCCGCGCTCGTCGAGGTCCTTCAGCAGGTCGGGGCTGACATTGGGGAGGTCACGGGTGATCTCCTCCTTGCCGAGCTTCGTGTCGCGCGCGTCGACCTCGTACTCCTCGATGTGAATCGAAGAGAGGGTGTCGTCCTTCACCAGGTCCTGGCTCAGGATGATCGCGTCCTCGAAGTTGTGGCCCTCCCACGTCATGAACGCGACGAGGAGGTTCTTGCCGAGCGCGAGCTCGCCGTTCTCCGTCGCAGGACCGTCGGCGAGAACCTCGCCGACCTCGACGCGGTCGCCTTCTGCGACGATGACGCGCTGGTTGTACGACGTGCCCTGGTTGGAGCGGTCGAACTTGCGCAGGAAGTAGTCCTGCGTTCCGCCCTCGTCCAGCTGCACCGTGACGACGTCCGCAGACACCTCGACGACGACACCGGCCTTCTCGGCGGTGACGACATCGCCGGCGTCGATCGCGGCGTAGCCCTCCATGCCGGTGCCGACGAGCGGCGACTCGGAGCGGAGCAGCGGGACGGCCTGACGCTGCATGTTCGCGCCCATGAGCGCGCGGTTCGCGTCGTCGTGCTCGAGGAACGGGATGAGCGAGGTCGCGACCGACACCATCTGGCGCGGCGAGACGTCCATGTAGCCGATCTCGTCGGAGTGGAAGAGGTCGACCTCGCCACCCTGACCACGACGGGCCAGCACGCGCTCTTCGGCGAAGTGCCCGTCGGCCTTCAGCGGAGCACCGGCCTGAGCGACGATGTAGTCGCTCTCCTCGCTTGCGGTGAGGTAGTCGATCTGCTCGGTGACCTTGCCCTTGACGACCTTGCGGTACGGGGTCTCGATGAACCCGAACGCGTTGATGCGGGCGAACGAGGCCAGCGAGCCGATGAGGCCGATGTTCGGGCCTTCCGGCGTCTCGATCGGGCACATGCGGCCGTAGTGCGACGGGTGGACGTCACGGACCTCGACGCCGGCGCGCTCACGGGACAGACCACCGGGGCCGAGCGCCGAAAGGCGGCGCTTGTGGGTCAGACCCGCGAGCGGGTTGTTCTGGTCCATGAACTGCGACAGCTGGGACGTTCCGAAGAACTCCTTGATCGCGGCGACGACGGGGCGCACGTTGATCAGGGTCTGCGGCGTGATCGCCTCGATGTCCTGGGTCGTCATGCGCTCGCGGACGACGCGCTCCATGCGCGACAGGCCGGTGCGGACCTGGTTCTGGATGAGCTCGCCGACAGCGCGGATACGGCGGTTGCCGAAGTTGTCGATGTCGTCGATGTCGAGACGGATCTCGGCCGGCGCTCCGTTGCGGACGCCGTCGAAGACGGAGTCGCCGCGGTGGATGCGGGCGAGGTACTTGATCGTCGCGACGATGTCGGCGACGGTCAGGACCGAGTCCGACAGCGGGGCCTCGAGGCCGAGCTTCTGGTTGATCTTGTAGCGACCGACCTTCGCCAGGTCGTACCGCTTGGAGTTGAAGTAGAAGTTGTCCAGCAGCGCGCGGGCGGCCTCAGCGGCGACCTGCTCGCCCGGACGGAGCTTGCGGTAGATGTCGCGGAGCGCGTCTTCCTTCGAGAGGATCGTGTCCTTCGACAGCGTCTCTTCGATCGAGTCGAAGCCGGCGAACTCGTTGAGGATGTCCTCCGTGGTCAGGCCGAGCGCCTTGAGGAAGACGGTGACGGACTGCTTGCGCTTGCGGTCGATGCGCACGCCGACCTGGTCGCGCTTGTCGATCTCGAACTCGAGCCAGGCGCCACGGCTGGGGATGATGCGCGCCGAGACGATGTCCTTGTCGCTGGTCTTGTCGGGCGTGCGGTCGAAGTACACACCGGGGGAACGCACGAGCTGCGAGACGACGACGCGCTCGGTGCCGTTGATGATGAAGGTGCCCTTGCCGGTCTGCAGGGGGAAGTCGCCCATGAAGACGGTCTGAGTCTTGATCTCACCGGTCTGGTGGTTCATGAACTCGGCCTCGACGTAGAGCGGAGCGGCATACGTCTTGCCGCGCTCCTTGCACTCCTCGATGGAGTACTTCTCGGGCTCGAGATAAGGGTTCGTGAACGAGAGCTGCATCGTCTCGCTCAGGTCCTCGATCGGCGAGATCTCCTCGAAGATCTCCTCGAGGCCGCTGATCTCGGGAACGTCGGTGCGTCCGATGGCCTGAGCCTCGGTGACCCGCGTCTTCCACGCGTCGTTGCCGACGAGCCAATCGAATGACTCGGTCTGCAACGCGAGAAGGTCGGGGACCTCCAGCGTGTCGGAGATCTTGGCGAACGAGAGGCGGGAAGCTCCGCGGCCGTTCTTGATGGTGGTGGTGGATGCGTTGCGCGCAGCAGCCAAGGGGATTACCTCCGTGAGGCCCGGGC
>NZ_JBFUFC010000158.1:0-8907 GCF_056403635.1 Microbacterium sp. P2_F9
GGAAAATCCGGACTGGGGGCGACTTTGGGGGTCGTTCGGTCGCAGCATCGGCTCGCGCGACCCAACGTTCAGTGCGGTGCGACACCGTGCTGATACCGCCGCCTGAGAGACATGGACTGCGCCGTGACGGGGGTCACGGCATCCGATGTCGATCAAGGAGTCGTCATGGGGAATCCGCACCGTCGTCGAGGCATCGCCGTCGCGGCCGGTGCGCTCCTCATGCTTGCCGGCTTCGTGGGGGTCTCCGGGGCGGCGTGGGCGACCCCGGCGGATCCGATCGCCGGCCGCATGCGCGAGAACCCGCTGCCCAAGGTCGCGATCGTGTTCTCGCAGATGAGTCCGGCGGGCGACGGGGTCCAACTCAGGATCGGCGACCCGCTGGGACTGATGTCGCGCGGACTCACCGCGCGATCCCCCGGCGTCGTGGACGACCACGCCAGCAGGTCTCCTGACGGGTGGCTCGTCCTCTTCGAGCGCACCACCGACCACGGCAGCGACATCGGGATCGTCCACATCGCCGAGCCCGGGGTCGTCACCATCGTCGACACCGGATGCCGGACCACGCCCGACTGCGCAGGTGCGGTGCGGCCGACCTGGTCGTTCGACGGTTCTCGTGTGCTGTTCACCCGGGTGATGGCACCGATCGATGGGAGCGGAGTGGCGGCGTCTGCGGCGCTCTATTCGGTCAACCTGGATGGCAGCGATCTGCGGCGGGTCTCGTCCCCTGACCTTGCGCAGGGCACGGAGGAGGGTGAGGTGAAGTTCTCGCCCGACGGCCGGAGGAGGGTGTTCGTGCGGGTCACGAGCATCGCAGGCGTCCGAATGTTCGCGATCTTCAAGAGCGACGCGGACGGCTCGCATGCGCGGCAGATGACGCCGTGGGAACTCGACGCCGGCCGGCCCTCCATCTCACCAGCCGTATCGGGGTCGACGGCCGGACTCGTGGTGTTCGACGTGGCGGATGACCGCTCCGTTGGCAGCCGCGATGTCGCGCTCATGCCGCTCGCGTGCGACCGGATCGATGAGTGCACGCGATGGACCCGCTATGTCACGCACGATCACCCCGGACCGTGGAGCGCGTTCGGCGCATCGTGGTCACCCGATGGGCGGTCTCTGAGCTACGCAGTCGAGACCGCCCGCGGCGCCTGGGCGACAATCTGGACAGCGACCTGGGATGGCACGTGGACCCACCCCATGACGGGATGGACGAACTCGTTCTCCCCCTCCTGGGGACAGTGAGCGGATGCCTCGCCCAGGCCGCGTCGTCACTCGAAGGCGCGCAGCACCAGTGCGTGCCAGGTGACCGGCCCCGCGATTCCGTCCGCGGGTGGCAGGAAGACTCCTTGGAATTCCCGCACTGCAGCCTCCGTCAGCGGGCCGAAGTCGCCATCGACCACCAGTCCGCCCGGCACCAGGGTCTGCACGGCCTTCACTGCCTCGCCGTGGTCGCCATGCCGAACCGTGACGATCAGGTGCGGCCAGTCGAGCTGCCCGAGGGTCGTCGAGATCTCGGTCGCGCGCAGGCCATGCTGGAATGCCTGCACAGCCGCCCCGCTCGCCGGCCCGAACGCACCATCCGGGACGATCGACGAGCCGTGTGCCCGCAGCAGATGCTGCGCCGCGAGCACGCGCCAGTTGGTCGCCTGCGTCGCGCCCTGCTTCACCAGCGGCCACGGCCGCGGCCCGGGCACGAAGGTGCTGAGGAACGACCAGGTCTCGGCGCCGGCCTGGCCGTCGAGGGTGAGCCCCCAGGATTCCTGGAAGAAGCGGACGCGCTCGGCGGTGATCGGCCCATAGGAGCCGTCCACGACGAGCTCGGGCAGGCCGGGCGATGGGATGAGGCCGAACTGCTGCACGGCACGCACGGCATCGCCGGATGAGCCGGAATGCGTCGCGACGACAAGCGCCTCCCAGGTCTGCGGGCCGACGACTCCATCCGCGGTCAGACCTGCTCCGGACTGGAAGGCGGTGACGGCGGCAGTGGTCGCCGGGCCGTAGATTCCATCGGCGGCGACCGCCTGTCCGCGCGCTCGCAGCAGGTATTGGATTCCCTTCACGACGGGGAAGTTCGACCCCGGCCCCACGGTGCTCCACGGCTTCACGTTCACGATGCGCTCCTCTCATACCCCCGAGTCGTGACGCTACTCCGGCAGTGCTTACCTGCGACAGGTGGTCGCGTGCCGCGAGGGTCAGCTGAGAAGGGATGCCGTGTTCGTCGTCGCGTAGGCCACGACGTCGAGCCAGAACACCGCGGTGATCGCGAGCCCGGTCAGCAGCACGAGCGCGAAGAGCAGCGGCGGGCGCCGGAATCCCACGGCGAACGCGAGCCCGAACGCCACGATCGGGAACACCGTGGCGAACACCCACAGGAACCATCCGAGCGCGTTCAGCCCGAGAGGCGCCGCTGCGATCAGGTTTCCGAGGGCGTTCCACACCGCGTAGGCGTAGAACAGCCCGAAACCGCCGGCGATCGTCGCCACGAGCCACGTGGGGTTCCTGCGGGGAGCGGATGCCGCGGCATCCGTGATCGTGTCGCTCACTGTCCCACCGCCCCGACCATGACGAACGGCCACGGCACCAGCAGGATCACGCCGACCACGAGCCACAGCAGGCGCACCCAGGAGTCCGAGTGGCGCGTCAGCAGGTACACCGTGCCGAACCAGAGTGCGGGCGCCAGCACCGAGAGCCAGAGCGGACCCTGGAACGCGACGTCGGCGACGGCATAGTGCGCCGCATCGCGCAGGCGCAGTCCCCCGATCACCCAGCCGATCGTGAAGATCGCGTAGAAGCCGGCCAGGACGCCGATCGTGATGAGCATCGCGTTGCCCATCGGCGCAGGCTCTTCCTCCGCCGGGGGCGAAGCCTCGCCGATCGCGGGCGCCGTGGTCGCGGCATCCGGCGAAGGTGGCGTGGAGGTGTCAGCGGCGGGCTTCGCGACGGGTGCCGGAGTGCCGGTGTCGAGCGTCGGATCGTCGTCGCCGTCCCAGCTGAGTGCGTCGTCGTCCGGTCGGGCCATCATGGTTTCACCCTAGCCGCGGCCCCCGGCGGGCACGCGGAAGGGGACTGCCTCCTGATGGGAGACAGTCCCCTTGCCGTTCTCGAATTGCGTGCCTTCACTCCATGCGCAGATGGGGCTGGTTGGCGCGGTACTCGAGCTCGGCGGTGATGCGGTCAGTCCACGAGCCGACGTTCGGCGCTGCCTTGGCCTGCGCGTCGGCCAGCTGCTTCGCGATGCTCTCCTGCTCCATTGCGACGGCGCTGGTGCTCTTCGGGACCGTGCCTGCTTCTCGGGCGAGCTGTTCCTCGACGCGATCGGCGGGCACCCCCTTGAAGCGTTCCGCGTTCGCCTTGGCCTCCGCAGCGTCGCGCTGCAGCTGCTCTTCGATCCGGTCGGCCGTCTTGTTCAGGTCGACGCCTACCGGTGCCTGCACGCTGTCGACCTTGTGTCCGGTCGTTTCGGTGTCGCCTTGCCGAGGTGTCTGGCACGCCCCCAACCCGATCGTCAGTACGGCGATCGCGAAGACGGGAAGCGCCCGACGCGCGAACTTCGCTGTCCGCGGCGTGTGGGTGTTGCTGTCCATTGTCTTTCTCTCCCTTGTTTCGACCCGAGACGGGTCCTTTCCCTGTGGTGCGGTGTGCGGCCGGATGACCGGCCACGAGTGTTCAGTACGAGACCCGGACATGGCCCGAGTCCTTGAGTCCGCGGAACCAGACCCCGATCACGCGTCGCGGGTTCACCGCAGGACGTGTGGGCGTGATCGTCGTTCCGCGGTCGCTGATCCGGCGCCGCAGCTCGATCTCACGATCCAGAGCGGACGCACGATCGTGCTCGAGCCGGCTTGCGGCCACGACAGTCGAGTAGTTCATCTCCGACTCCTCCCCATCCCCGATCCCCGGTCGGGATCTCTCACCGGAAAAGAGCGTGAATCCGGCGGACTGATACACGTGGGCCTTGACCGAGGGACCCCCGGTTGGTGTGATGGGGCCGTGCCGGTCGAGGTGGACGTCGACTACGTGGTGGTCGGGGCGGGAGCCATGGGGATGGCCTTCACCGACGCGCTCGTGCACCACTCGGACGCCACCGTCGCGATCGTCGATCGAAGGGTGGCGGCCGGCGGGCACTGGCTCGACGCCTACCCCTTCGTGCGGCTTCACCAGGCCTCGTCGTTCTACGGCGTGGCGTCCACGCTCCTCGGGGCAGGGCGGATTCAGGCGACTGGACCGGAAGCCGGCCTGCATGAGCGAGCGACCGCCCCGGAGATAGCGGTCTACTACTCGCGGGTCATGGAGGCGCTTGTCGACACCGGGCGGGTGGCCTTCTTCTCCGGGTGCGAGTACACCGGCGACGGGACGTTCCGTTCGCGTCTGAGCGGCACGGAGCATCGAGCGATCCGGGCGCGGATCGTCGACGCCGGCTACCTCGCACCGACCATTCCGCTCCTCAGCGCTGCGCCTTTCGCCGTCGAGGACGGCGTGCGGGTGATCCCGGTGAACGACCTCGCCCGCCTCGACGAGCCGCCGGATCAGTACGTGATCGTGGGATCAGGGAAGACCGCGACGGATGCCTGTATCTGGTTGCTGCAGCATGGCGTGGATCCGGAGGACATCTGCTGGATCCGTCCGCGCGATCCGTGGATGTTCAATCGTGCAGTGGTACAGCCCGATCCGGCTGTCTTCCTCGGCATGGCCGCCGACACGATGGTGGCGGCGGCCGAAGCCACCTCTCCCGACGACCTCTTCCTCGGACTCGAGGCGCGCGGGGTCATGCTCCGCATCGATCGAACTGTCACACCGACCATGGCCAAGGCCCCGACGATCGCGACGTGGGAGATCGATCAGCTGCGCACGATCTCGAACGTCGTCCGGCGTGGGCACGTCCGCTCCGTGGCGCCGGGCCGCGTCCGCTTCGACGACGGCGAGGTCCAGGTCCCGCGTGGGGCCCTCGTCGTACACTGCGCGGCCTCGGGCCTGGCTTATCCCAGGCTCGTGCCGATCTGGCTTCCGGACGCCATCCGGCCGCGGCCGACACGAGTCGGGTTCCCGTGCTTCGGCGCCGCGCTGACCGGGTACGTCGAGGCGACCCGCACCAGCGACCAGGACAAGAACGATGCCTGCCGCCCGAGCCCCTACTCCGACACTCCTGTCGACTGGGTGTCGATGCAGCTCATCGGCGGCGACGCCTCCCTCGCGATGTCCCGGCACTCCGACCTCAAGGACTGGGCGAATACGACGAACCTCAATCCGGCGCGGGTCCCGCCCGATCGCGCCGCGGACCCGCTCGTCCTGGATGCCGCACGGCGCTTGCGCGAGACGATCGGTCCCGGACGGGCCCGTCTCGCCGCTCTCGCCACGCAGCAAGCTCTGGGGTGATCGTCACTGGATGCGCGATCCTCCCCGAGCTGCATGACATGCTTCGGATGCTCAGTGCACCCAGCGGGGCGCCACGTGCCAGCGCACGAGAGACCGGTGCCATGCCGACTCGCTTCGGGCTGCCTGGAGAGGCTCGGTCGTGGGGCGCTCTTTCTGAAGCAGGATGATCTGTCGGGCGCGTGCACGCTCGGCGGCGTGCTGGCGTTCGAGGTGAATGGCGGCATCTGTGATGTACAGCATCGGGGCTTCCTCCCTGGGATCAGCCGACGAGCGTCAGCTCGAAATCCACGGTCGCAGTGGGCGGTACTCGCACTCTTGAKGTGCGGTACTCGTCCGGTACTCGCCCGTGACCTCCCGCATTGACGAGCAAGCCGCGCGGTCCCACACTTCGGATATGACCGTTCGGGTGCTCGGGCCCCTCGAAACGGGATCCGAGGAGCCACTCAGCCCGCGAGAGCGGGCGATCTTCAGCGCCCTCATCGTGCGGGCCGGCGCGTCGATGTCATCGGATGAGCTTGCGGAGGCGTATTGGGGTGGGACTCCCCCGCTGACGTGGCAGCAGCAGGTGAAGACATCTGTCGCCCGCATCCGCGGCCGGCTCGGTCCGGATGCGGTGGTGACGCGTGGCTCGCACTACGCGCTCGGCATGGACACCACCGTGATCGACGCCTTCGAGTTCGAGCGGCTCGTGTCGAACGCGCGCCAGCACGCGCTCCATACCGATCACGATCGCGCGATCGACGCGTACCGTCGGGCACTCGGGCTGTGGCGCGGGCAGGCCTTCCCTGAGCTTGCGGATTGGGAGCCGGCGCGACATGCGGCAGGCCGCCTTGCCGAGATCCGGCGCAGCGCCGAGGAGGAGCTGCTCGAAGAGCGCCTCCACATCGGCGCGCACCGGGAGATCATCGCGGAGGCAGAGCGGGCGGTGCGTGCCGAACCCCTCCGGGAGGAACGTTGGGCGATCCTCGCCATGGCGAATTACCGTGCCGGCCGTCAGATCGAGGCTCTCGCCGCGATCCGCCACGCGCGTGAGCGGCTCGCCGATGACTTCGGCGTCGAGCTGTCACCTCGGCTGCGTCAGCTGGAGACCGCGATGCTGAGGCAGGATCCCACCCTCGACGCCGTCCCTCAGCCGCCCCCGGCGAATGATCTGTGCCCCTACCGCGGGCTGGCACCTTTCGGCCCCGATAACGCCGACGATTTCTTCGGTCGACAGGACGTCATCGAGGCGATCCTCTCCCGCATCCACCCCGGGACGATCCTCACCATCGTTGGACCGTCGGGATCTGGGAAGTCATCGCTGGTGCTCGCCGGGGTGCTGCCGAGAGAGCGAGAGAGTGGCCGCCAGGTGGAGATCCTGCGCGGCGGTCCGACGCTCATCGACGCTCTGCGTACCGCCCTCCACCATTTCGGCGCGCCGGAGATCATGGTCATCGACCAGGCCGAGGCGATCCTCCAGCTGGACGAAGCCGAAGTCGAGACCATAGGCGCTCTGTTCGAGGAGGCATTGAGTCTCGGCGGCGCGCTCGTCCTGACGCTTCGGTCGGACTTCCTCGATCGCGCCATCGCACTGCCGCGCATCGGAGCCGACGTGGCGCGTGGCCTGTACGCCCTCGGCCCGCTGTCCGACGAGGGCCTTCGTCTGGCGATCATCGAGCCGGCTGCGCGCGCCGGACTGCGGCTGGAGCCGGGCCTCGTAGAGCTCATCGTTCGCGATGCCGTCGACCGCCGGACGACTCTCCCGCACGTTTCGCATGCTCTGCTGGAGACGTGGGTCCGTCGTGAGGGCAGCACGCTCACCGTCGATGGCTACGAGGACGCGGGCGGAATCGCCGGAGCGATCGCGCAGTCTGCCGAGAACCTCTATCAGTCGATGGATGCCGCGGATGCGGTCGTCTGCCGCGCGCTGATGCTGCGGTTGATCCAGCGCGATGCCGGTGGCCGGTCGGTTCGGCAGCCGGCTCAGCTGGCACCGCTGCTCGGCGATCAGCAGCGCCGCCGCGTCCTCGAGCAGCTGGTTGCCGCGCGCCTTCTGACCCTGGACGGCGAGACTGTGCTGGTCGCACACGAGGCGATCGCCACAGCATGGCCGCGGCTCGACGGCTGGCTCGAAGAGGATGCCGAGGGTGCGCGACTCGTCTCGACTGTCGCCGCGGCGGCCGACCTGTGGGATGCATCGGGTCGCCGCGAAGAGGACCTCCTTCGCGGTGCACGGCTGCAGTCGGCGCTCGACTGGCAGGAGCGATCGGGGCCAGACCTCACAGCGGTCGAGCAGGACTACCTCGCCGCGTCCGCCGAACGGGAGCGCAGCGAGGTGCGCGAGCTTGCCGACCGCGCGGCGCGAGACAAACGGAACAACCGGCGCCTGCGGTGGGCGCTCGCCGGTGCCGGCGTGCTGCTCGTCGCGGCGATAGTCGGAGGCGGGCTCGCCGCCGTGCGAGGCAGGGAAGCCGAGCTCTCCGCCGAAGACGCGCGCGTCGAGGCGCTCGTCGCGACATCCCTCTCGCTGCTGGACAACGACCGCGAGGCAGCCGCACTGCTCGCGGTCGAGGCGTTCCGGCGCTGGCCCGAAGATGCCCGGGTGCGTTCCGCGCTGTGGGGCGTCATGACGGGCAGCGGTGGCCTCATAGACGTGCACCACGATGAGGGAGCTTGGCTGCCCTCGATGAGCATGATCCCGGGCACGAACACGGCGCTGCGTGTCGCGGCCCGCGAAGATCGTCCGGATGAGCGCACGGTCGATGTGATCGACATCGTGACGGGCGCCGTCGCCCACTCGTACGAGCTGGATCTCCCGACTTCCCTTGTGGACGGTGGGTCCACCGTCGCGGTGAGCCAGGATGGCTCGACGGCGGCGGTTCTCTCGCAGGTCGCCCGGGACCCATCGGCAGGTTCCGAGTGCTGCTGGAGCCGCCTCACCGTCTTCGACCTCGCGACGGGCGAGACTTTGGTCGAGACCCGAGTCATACGGGCGGTGCTCTCCCGTCATCTGGTCTTCGACGACGACGCGCGGACGCTGTACGCCACGCATGCGGTCACGGCCGACTTGATCGCGATTGACACTGCGACCGGCAAGGTCCGCGCGTCGAGCGCCGCCGCTTTCGGCGACTATCCTGCGCCGGACATTCGCGATCCGGGCGTAGGGATCATCGACGATCGTGTCGTCGCGGTGGGCGGAGGAGACCATATCCGCCTGTACGATCGCGCGACGCTCGCACTGATCGGGACCATCCCGCTCGAGGGCGATGTGGCGGGCCTCGATCTCATCGTCGACGGACAGGGAGGCGTCGTGACGACCGGGTGGGACGGAACCGTGCGCGTGGATCTCGCGACCGGACAGACTCTCTGGAGGCGCTTCCCCGATCAGACGCGGAACTGCGACTCGCTGTATCTTGCGACGCAGACCGACATCGCATGCGGATCATATGACGGGCTCGCGCTCGTGGATCTCGTGACAGGCGAGACCAGGGGCACCACAGTCCCCGTGGAGCTCGGCTTCTTTCCGGTGTTCGACGCGATCGACGGGCAGACCCTTCT
>NZ_JBFUFC010000159.1:0-8894 GCF_056403635.1 Microbacterium sp. P2_F9
GGGCAGGAGGGCTTCGACGGCGAGATCCTGCACGCCTCGGACTACCAAGCCCCCACGGCCTATGCCGGGCGGAATGTGCTCGTCGTCGGCGCCGGCAACTCGGGCGCCGAGATCGCTGCGGACCTCGCCGAGGGCGGAGCGGCGCACGTGTGGCTCGCCGTCCGCACGCCGCCCAACATCGTCCCGCGCCAGCTCGGCCCCATTCCGACCACACTGATGTCGATCCCGATGGAGTACTCCCCCGCGTGGCTGGTCGACCCGGTGAAYCGCCTCTTGCAGCGCGCGGTGCTCGGCGACCTGACCCGCTACGGCATGCCGGCGGCTCGCACGGGCCTCGTCGCCCAGGCGCGCGCGACCGGGACCACCCCGACGATCGACGTCGGCCTCGTGAAGCAGCTGCGCGCGGGCCGGGTCACTCCCGTCGCGGCGGTCGAGCGGTTCGACGGGGGCGAGGTCGTACTCGCGGACGGCAGCAGAGTCGCTCCCGACGCCGTCATCGCCGCGACCGGCTACACGACGGGCCTCGAACCCGTGGTCGGACACCTCGGTGTGCTGGACCGGAGYGGGAAGCCGCTCGCCACAGGCCGCCGCTACGTCTCCAGAGCGCCCGGACTGCGGTTCCTCGGCATGACAAACCCGCTCAAGGGTCAGCTGTTCCAGATCGGCCTCGACGCCCGCGCGATCGGGCGGTCGATCTCTCGGGAGCTGCGGGCCACCTGACCGGACTACCTGACAGAGGCGCGCACCCGCGTGCGCAGCACCTGCACCACGACCGCCAGTCCCACCGTGACCAGTCCCCACGCGGCGCACGCCTGCGGCAGCACCCGGTACGCCAGGTGCTGGATCGTGAACTCGGCATCCAGCGGGCCGTAGACGGCAAGTCCGATGATCCACGCCAGCGCGAGGAGCACCGGCAGTGACAGCCACCACGTCCACCGCACCCACGCGGGCAGCAGGCACGGAACGGATGCCTCGACCCGCCGTCGCCACAGCCACACGACCGCCGACACCGCGAGAATCGCGAGCCCGGCGATGCTCGAGCCGTGCTGCAGCCACTTGTAGCCGGGGAGCGCACCCCACTGCTCGGCGAGTGCGGGGAACAGGTCGACGCCGCCGCGACCCTCGTGCGTGAACAGGTCCCACGCGATATGGCTCACCACACCGAGGGCGAGCGACACGACGAGGAGCACGACCGCCCGCCACGACACAGATCGCCGCTGCGGCTTGCCGGGCTCACGATCGGTGCGCACGCCGAGCGTGTCGCGCAGGGCGCCGGCCGCGCCGCGATCCCACTCCGCGGGCAGCCGGCCGGCGAGCCAGCGAGGGCTCAGCTCACGGGCAGCCGGACGCAGGATGCAACGCCAGGCGATCAGCAGCGCGAGGGCGAGCAGCACCGTCGCCGGCAGCCACGCCAGATCATGCGTGCGGCCGTACCCGAGCGGTGAGAACCGGACGAACAGCGGCAGGTCTGGTGCCATCGCGCCCACCGCGATCGCGGCCGGCACGAGCGGCGTCCGGACGAACGGAAGCGCGACGACCGCGTGGCTGGGGGTGAACGGCATCCGTGCCCTTCGGCAAGCTCAGGGGCCGGGGCCGCTCAGGGAGCAGGGGTGACGAACACGCCCGCAAGGGTCTTCTTGCCGCGCCGCAGCACCGACACCGAACCGGGCAGCGAACCGGACACCACCGCCGACTCGTCGGCGACCCGGACACCGTCCAGCGAGACTCCGCCCTGCGCGATCGCGCGGCGCCCCTCACTCAGACTCGACACCAGCCCCGTGTCCACGAGCGCCTGGACCACCGTCGTTCCRGTCGCCACCTCGGCATTCGGCAGCTCGTCGAGGGCATGACGCAGCGTGACCGGGTCGAGCGCCGTCAGATCTCCCTGACCGAAGAGGGCCTCGGATGCCGCGATCACGGCGGCCGCGGCATCCGGACCGTGCACGAAGGTGGTGATCTCGAACGCGAGCCGCTTCTGCGCGGCGCGACGGAACGGCTCGGTGGCGACGAGCTGCTCGAGCTCCTCGATCTGCGCCCGGGTGAGGAACGTGAACACCTTGAGCCGGAAGACCACGTCGGCGTCGTCGCTGTTGAGCCAGAACTGGTACATCCGGTATGGGCTGCACATCTCGGGGTCGAGCCAGATGGCGTTGCCCTCGCTCTTGCCGAACTTCGTGCCGTCGCTGTTCGTGATCAGCGGCGTGCCGATCGCGTGCACCGAGGCGCCTTCGACGCGATGGATGAGATCGACGCCGCTCGTGAGGTTGCCCCACTGGTCGGAGCCGCCGGTCTGCAGCACGCAGTGAAGGCTGCGGTGCAGCTCGAGGTAGTCCAGGCCCTGCAGGATCTGGTAGCTGAACTCGGTGTAGCTGATGCCCGCCTCGGAGTTGAGCCGCGCGGACACGGCATCCTTCTTGAGCATGGTGCCCACGCGGTAGTGCTTGCCGATCTCGCGGAGGAAGTCGATGGCGCTGAGCGGCGCGGTCCAGTCGAGGTTGTTCACCATACGGGCGGCGTTCTCGCCGTCGAAGCTCAAGAACCGCTCGACCTGGGAGCGCAGGTAGCCGACCCACTCGGCGACGGTCTCCTTGGTGTTCAGGGTGCGCTCGGCGGACGGGCGGGGGTCGCCGATGAGTCCGGTGGATCCGCCGACGAGTCCGAGCGGCCGGTGCCCGGCCAGCTGGAGGCGGCGCATGAGCAGCAGCTGGACGAGGTTGCCGAGATGCAGGCTGGGCGCCGTCGGGTCGAAGCCGCAGTAGTACGTGATGGGACCGCCCGAGAGCAGCTCGCGCAGAGCCGCCTGATCTGTGGAGACGTGCACAAGGCCGCGCCAGACGATCTCGTCCCAGACGTTCTCGAACGTCGGGTCGTTGGCGGGCGCGGTCGCGGTCAGAGCGGGCGTAGACACGCGCTTCAGGCTACCAGCGGGGCGACGGATGCCTCGGCCCACCGTGGGCCCGCTGGAGGCGCGCAGGATGCCGCGGCCCGACACTCGGGCAGCCGCGCGAGCCGCGTCGCCGGCCCGTGACACACTGGCGGCATGCTCCTGACGACCGACGCCGTGGTCACCGGCATCCTGTCGATCTTCCTGTTCCTCACCCTGTGCGGTGTGCTCGTGCTCATCACCGTGAGCCTTCGGAAGCCGACGACGATTCCGCTCGTGATCGCGACCTGCCTTTTGGTGCTCGCTCTCGTGGTCGTCGCCGTATCCACCGTGAACGTGCCCACGATCCTGGGCCTGATCGTCGCGCTCCTCGGGGTCGCGATCGGCGTCGTCGGCGGCAACCCGGTGACCCGCCGCGTGCTCGAGATCGCGACGCACGGACGCGTGCGCGAGACCGACGACGGCGGGATCGTCGTCCGCGGAATCCCGGCGGTCGGGGATGCCGCGGGGGCCCCTTCGGGCTCGACGGGCGATGGACCGGTGATCCTGCGGGGCGGGACTGTCATCGGCTATCTCGAACGGCTCGGCGCAGTCGTCGCGATCGTGGCCGGGTTTCCCGAGGCGCTTGCCGTGATCGTCGCGATCAAGGGCATCGGCCGGTTCTCGGAGCTCGCCTCGGCCGAGGCGCGCGAGCGATTCATCATCGGAACGCTCGCGAGCCTCCTCTGGGCGTGTGCGGCGGGAGCGCTTGTGCGGCTCGCGATCTGGTGACCGCGGCGTGAGTCACCGGGTCGGCGCCGGTGCGCTCTCGAGGCGCAGGAGCCGGAAGCCCTCGATGACCGCCGACGCTCCCGAGGTCGCGAGCGCCTGAGATACGGCGGACTGGGTGATCCCCTCGGAGCTCGCGAGCTCGCGCTGCGTGATGCCGAGGCAGCGGCCGTAGGTCAGTCGCCGGGTGCGCTCGCTCATCGCCGCGACGAGCTGGTCGCGCGCGAGCAGGTACGAGTTCGCCATCCGCGCCTCGCGTTCGGCGATCGCACCCTCGTCCGGCGCGGCGACGACCCAGGTGCGCGCGGTCGGGACGGTGCGCTGCTGCAGAGCGTGCACCTTGTCGATCGCCTCTCGCGCTGCCCACCACGCCGGGCCCTCCGGGATGTCGCCCGCGGCCGAGGGGATGTCGGCGACTTTCCCGACCCCGACGCCGAACCGGCACTCGATGCCGTCGGACAGGGTCAACTGCAGCAGCAGCAGCGAGCCGAGGGCCGCATCGAGCGTCGGATAGATTCCTTGCTGCTCATCGCCGACCGTGGGTCGCAGGGGCTGCTCGGCCAGAGGCAGGTCGTGCTCCACGCGAGCGATCGCCGCGTCCAGCACACGCTGGGCGGCCTCCCGGTCAGGCAGCCGACGGGAGCCGACGATGTCCGCAGTCACGGCGATGGTCATAACATCAGCCTAGCACTGATATTGCCATAATATAACTCTATGACTGATATTCCGAGATTATCAGTGGAGGAAGCAACGCCGACGGCTAGAGCCCGAGCACGTGGGCGGCGGCCTGGGTGCGGGAGATGAGCTCGGCCCGCTGCTCGGCCACCCGCACCGGTGCGGTGCCCCCGACGCCGAGGCGGGAGGCGACCGAGCCCTCGATGGTCAGCACCTCGCGGACCTCCGGGGACAGCTCCGGAGACACCGAGGCGAGCATCGCGTCGGTCACCTCGTGCAGCTCCAGGCCCTGCTCTTCGCACAGCCGGACCAGTGACCCGGAGATCTCGTGCGCATCGCGGAAGGGCACGCCGCGCTTCACGAGCCACTCGGCGACGTCGGTCGCGAGCGAGAAGCCGAGGGGCGCGAGCTGCGCCATCCGCTCCGCGTCGAACCGCAGCGTCGCGACCATCCCCGCGAAAGCGGGAAGCACGGTCTCGAGGGTGCGGATCGAGTCGAAGACGGGCTCCTTGTCCTCCTGCAGATCGCGGTTGTACGCGAGCGGGAGCCCCTTCAGGGTCGCGAGCAGTCCGGCGAGATTGCCGATCAGTCGTCCGGACTTGCCGCGGGCGAGTTCGGCGATGTCGGGGTTCTTCTTCTGCGGCATGATGCTCGAGCCCGTCGAGTAGCCGTCATCCAGCCTGACGAACCCGAACTCACGGGTGTTCCAGATGATGATCTCCTCGGCGAACCGGGAGAGATCGATGCCGATCATCGCCGCGACGAACGCGAACTCGGCGACCACATCTCGTGCGGCCGTGCCGTCGATGGAGTTCTCGGCCGGGCGCGCCAGGCCGAGCTCGTCGGCGACGAGCTGTGGATCGAGCCCGAGGGTCGAGCCCGCGAGCGCGCCACCGCCGTAGGGCGACACCGATGCACGCACCGACCAGTCGCGCAGCCGCTCCAGGTCGCGCACGAGCGGCCACGCGTGCGCCTGCAGATGATGGGCGAGGAGGACCGGCTGGGCGTGCTGCAGGTGGGTGCGCCCGGGCATGATCGCCGCGGGGTGGGCTTCGGCCTGCGAGACGATCGCGTCGATGAGCCGCAGCACATCGCGGGTGATCGTGCGGGAGTGATCCAGCAGGTACATCCGCACGAGGGTCGCGATCTGATCGTTGCGGCTGCGGCCGGCGCGCAGCTTGCCGCCGAGCTCCGGCCCGACTTCGCGGATGAGTGCTGCCTCGAGTGCCCCATGGACGTCTTCGTCACCGGGAGCGGGACGCAGCGTGCCGTCCTGGATGCCGCGGGTCAAGGCATCCAGCCCCGCGTGCATGCCCTTCGCCTCGTCGGCGGTGAGGTACCCCGCGGCGGCGAGCGCCTTGGCGTGGGCGTGGGAGCCGGCGATGTCGTAGAGGGCGAGATCCCAGTCGAAGTGCGTCGAACGGCTCAGCGCCGCGAGTTCCGGCGAGGGCCCTGAGGTGAACCGCGCCCCCCACAGTGCGCCTTCGTTGGTGCCATCGGCCTTCGCATCGCTCACACCGACCACCCTACCTAGCCGATTCGGCAGGCCCGTGCGGTGCACACGTACCGCGGCACCCTCGTCGGCCATGATGTGATCATGACCAGCCCCACCGGAGAGACGACCTCGCTCCAGCGMACCTACCGCTACCTCCGCATCGGCCTCGCCGGCACCGTCGTCGTCATCTTCGTGTCGGTCGCCGTCGCCATCCCGGTCGTGGGGCTGCTGCCCTCGATCAGCCACTACTTCTACACGCCCGCGCGCAATGGGTTCGTGGGCGCCCTCTTCGCCGGCTCCCTCGCGCTGCTCGCGCTCTCGGGCCGGCACGCCGAGCCGGTGCTGCTGGATGCCGCGGCCCTGGTCGCACCCCTGATCGCGATCATCCCCACCGAGATCGCCCCTGGGTCGGTGCCAGGCCTCGCCGATGGTTGTACCGACGCGTGTGTACCAGGGGCGTTCTGGCCCTCGATCAACAACGGGATCGCGACCTACCTCATCGTCGGGACGCTCGCGGTGATCGTCGCGATCGCGCTCCCTGGCTTCCGCCGGATCATCCCGGGAGGGCTGATCGCGATCGCCGTGCTCGCGATCGTCGCGGTCACCTGGGGATTCTTCTTCGACGCGTTCGTCGCCTACGGTCACCTCGTCGCAACCGTCGTGTTCTTCGGCCTCGTCGCGGCCGTGTCGGTGGTCAACGCGGTGGGCCGGCGCGAGGACGAGTTCCCGCCCACCCGCGCGTTCCGGATCTCCTACATCGTGCTCGCCGTGCTGATGGTGCTCGACCTCGGCGTGCTCATCCCGTCGACCGTCTTCGGCGGCGGCGCGGCGTGGGGCGTGCTGATCGGCGAAGCGTTCGCACTGGGGCTGTTCCTGATCTTCTGGCTGCTGCAGACGGCGCAGAAGTGGGATGACCCGGATCCGAGTCTGCGGGTCGCTTAGGACCCCGGCACCACCAGCCGCGAGATCCGGTCGGTCGCCCACTCGAGCGGCCCACGTCCGACCAGGAGCGCCCACGCGGTGCAGCCGATGAGGATGCCGAGCGTCAGCGGCCAGAGCGGCATCAGGGCGCGAAACGCGGACAGGTCGCCCGTGCCGCCCAGCGCCGCCGTCGCCCAGACCGCCCAGCTGAGCAGCTGTGCGGTGTAGGCGGTGAGCGGCATCCCGCCGAGGGCCCGGAGCGGGAGGCTGAGCCACACCAGGAACGTCCGGCAGAGCAGCAGGCAGACCGCGATCGCCGCCACGGCGAACCCGCCGGTGCCGATCACCTCGAGCACACCGCTCGAGTGCGGACGCGCCGTCCAGACCGCACCCCAGAAGGTCCGCGTCTCCGCCGCTTCGCGCGCTCCGGTGACGACATGGAGCCCGTAGCCGACCAGCATCAAGGCTGTGCCGGCTGCCAGCATCCGCAGCTGCACCTGCAGACGACGGATGCCGGCGCGCGCGACGCCCATGCCCGCCAGCAGGAATGCGATCCACACCGGGAACGGATAGTGCCAGCCGATCGCCCGGGAGATCGCGTCGCCGGCGAGTGTCTGCCAATACGGCGTCGCGTCCAGCCACACCTGCACGAAGGGCATGACTGCTGCGGTCAGAGCGGCGCCGATGAGGAGCGGTCGGGCGCCGAGACCGGTGAAGGGCACCGCGAGCAGGAAGAGGATGCCGTACGCCGGCAGGATGACGAAGACCGGCACCCCGGTCGAGATGAGCGCGACGCCGAGGATCCACAGCAGACAGCCTCGGACAGCGAGCCGCTGCCGCATGACTCGCAGGGGCTGCGCCTCGAGGACCCTCGCGCCGCCGGTGACGAGCCCGACGGACACTCCCGCCAGCGTGGCGAAGAGGATCGAGGACCGGCCGTCGACGATCGCGATCCACGTGGCGGGATCCGCCTGCAGCGCGGGGCGCGCGATCAGGTGCGCGGTGAACATGCCGATGATCGCGAAGCCGCGGGCGAGGTCGATCCCGGCGATCCGCGTCGGTCCGTTCAAGCGCTGCCACGCGGCCGCGCGGCGCGACGGCCGGCCGCCCGGCGACGGCGGGGCGCCCCCCTCCGGTGACCGGGACGGGGCGCCGTCGCTCATCGTGGGTCGCTCAGTTCTGGCGGAGCAGCCAGACCAGGAGGGCCTTCTGCGCGTGCAGGCGGTTCTCCGCCTCGTCCCAGACGACGCTGCGGGGTCCGTCGATCACCGCGGCGTCGACCTCGTACCCGCGGTCGGCGGGCAGGCAGTGGATGAAGATCGCCTCGGGCGCGGCGAGCGCCATGAGGTCCTGCGTGACCTTGTACTCGCCGAGGTCGCGCAGGCGGGCGAGCTTCTCCTCTTCCTTGCCCATCGACACCCAGGTGTCCGTGACGATGACGTCCGCACCAGCGGCCGCCTCGTTCGCGTCGGTGTAGAGCGTGACCGATCCCCCGGTGTCTGCCGCCCGCCGGTCGGCATCCGCCACGACGTCGTCACGCGGCGCGTACGCCTCCGGCGAGGCGACCCGCACGTGCATGCCCGCCGTGACGCACGCGAGGATGTACGAGTGGGCCATGTTCGAGCGCCCATCGCCGAAGAACGCCAGCGTGAGGCCCTTGAGCTCGCCCATGTGCTCGCGGATCGTGAGCAGATCGGCCAGCAGCTGGCAGGGGTGGAAGTCGTCGCTCAGCGCGTTGACGACCGGCACGCGGGTGCCGCGCGCCATCTCCTCGAGGCCCGCCTGCGCGTAGGTGCGCCAGACGATCGCGGCGACCTGGCGCTCGAGCACCCGTGCCGTGTCGGCGGGCGTCTCCTTGCCGCCGAGCTGGCTGTTCGCCGTCGAGATGATCAGCGGGACGCCCCCGAGGTCGGCGATGCCGACCGCGAACGACACCCGGGTGCGGGTGGATGACTTGTCGAAGATCACCGCGACGGTCTGCGGCCCCTCGAGGGCCTTGACCTTCCACCGGTCCTTCTTCACCTCGAGTGCGAGCTCGAGGATCTCGGACTGCTCGGCCTGGGTCAGGTCGTCGTCGCGCAGCAGGTGCCGGGTCATGCCGTGACCTCCGAGTCGGCGTCGAGCAGCAGCGCGTGCTCGACGGTGTTGAGG
>NZ_JBFUFC010000160.1:0-8886 GCF_056403635.1 Microbacterium sp. P2_F9
GAACTCGCCCACCTGATCCGGCTCTTCATGGCCGATCAGCCGATCACGGATCTTCCCGGAGGAAAAGGGCATTCGCGGGTCTTCGAGCTGCACCGCGGCATCCACCATCCGCGTCCAGCGAGCCCGCCCGCGTGATCCAGCCCATCTGGGTGCTCGGCGGCGGCGGCGTTGCGGGCATCGCATGGGAGATCGGCATCCTCACCGGTCTCGCCGACGAGGGTGCGGTGGTCGCCGCGGACGCGGTGGTGCTCGGCACGAGCGCCGGCGCAGTCGTCGGAGCCCAGGTCACCAGCGGCATTCCACTGGCGAAGCTCTACGCACGACAGGAAGCCGGCGTGCCGTGGGAGACCTCCGCAGGGATGCGTCTGTCGCAGATCCTGAGGCTCGCCCGCGCACAGTTCGGCGCCCGGTCGCCCGAGCGTGCGGCGGCCCRCATCGGCCGGCTGGCCGAGGCAGCGCATGTCGCCGATCCGAACCGCCAGCGCGCGATCGCGCAGGCGCGACTGCCCAAGCACGCGTGGTCGAACCGGGACCTCCGGATCGTCGCGGTGGACACCGCTTCGGGTGCTTCTCGCGTCTTCACCCGCGCGGATGCCGTGCCCCTGGTGGATGCGGTCGCGGCAAGCTGCGCCGTTCCGTTCGTCTCGGCCCCGGTGCCGCTGGACGGACGACGGTGGATGGACGGCGGGATGCGCTCGACCCTCAATCTGGATCTCGCTCCCGGATCGGGACCGGTCATCGCCCTCGCGCCCAGCACGGCGGCGATCGGGCCGTGGGCGCGCATCGCCAGACAGCGAGCACTTCTCGCGCCCGATCGCCGCGTCGAGATTCTGCTGCACGACGCCGACTCCCGGCGCGCCGCCGGACGCGACGTCATGGATCGCTCGGTCGCGCCCCAGCTCGTGGCAGCCGGGCGTGCGCAGGGGCGGCGCGAGGCGGAACGCGTGAGAGCCGCCCTGCAGCGGTGAGCCGCTGCCGCGTGAGTCCCTTTTCGCGGAGGAGCCGGTGTGGGGCACGATGGAAGCCGGCATAGGGCGACGACGGGATGGACGATGACCGACACCTACACGGTCGCAACCGACGGCGCATGCAAGGGCAACCCCGGCCCGGCTGGCTGGGCGTGGGTCGCCGAGGATGGACACTGGGCTGCCGGCTCGGTGGTCGAGGGAACCAACAACATCGGCGAGCTCCTCGGCCTGCTCAACGCCCTGCGCGACCACGCCGCGGTGGCGGATCTCACGATCCAGGCTGACTCGCGGTACGCGATCGACACATATACGAAGTGGATGTCGGGCCATGCGCGGCGCGGCTGGAAGACGGCATCCGGATCCCCGGTCAAGAACCGCGAGATCCTCGAGCAGCTCATCGAGCAGCGCGACGCTCGCCGTGCCGCAGGACTCCCGGATGCCGTGCTCGAGCATGTGCGCGGGCACTCGGGTCACGTGCTGAACGAGTGGGCCGACGAGCGCGCGGTCCGAGCCTCGCAGCACGCGGAGCGGGGGCTCGAGAGCGCCTGGTCGTCGCACGGCGGACAGGAGCGCCTCGACGTCGGCGCCGCGCCGCCGAAATCGGCCGGCGACCGGAACGCGGCACGCAAGCGCACCTGACCGACTGCTCGGGGGTCTCCGGAAGGGGCATCCACGGCGTGTCGCCGGACCCCCGGCGCGCACGCGGCGAAGGATCACCCGGAGTGGTGGGTTGCGCTTCCGTTCCCGAGCGCGGCCTGCGACGATTCAGGTCGGAGCCGGCTTTGAGCGGGCGGATGACGGACCGCGGGCCTCGCGCCCTCCGGAGGAGGTTTCATGTCGGGCAATCGGACGGCGGAGCGCGTGCGGCGCGGCATGGCGATCGTGGCGATCGCCGCGGCGGGGGCGCTGCTCGCAGCCTGCGGCAGCGGCATCACCCTGCCCAGTCCGACCGGCACCCTCCCGACGCCGACCGCGACGATCGAGCTCCCCACCCCGACGATCACCCTCGAGCTGCCGACCCCGACGCCCCGCCCGACGCGGACGCCCATCGTGCGCCCCAGCCTCACACCCAGCATCGCGCCGACCGTGGCCCCGACGACGGAGCCGACCGTCGCCCCCACGACGGCACCGACCATCGCCCCCACGACGGCACCGACCGTCGCCCCCTCGGTGGCTCCGACGGCCGAGCCGAGCGCGACACCGACGCCTACCCCGACAGCGACTCCCACGCCGACCCCAACCCCGACCCCGACCCCAACCCCAACCGCGAGCACGTCACCGAGCCCGGAGGCGGGCGCGCCCACGGACGAGGCCACCGGGGCATGGCTGCCGTGGGTGATCCTCCTGGGCCTCGGAATCATCGGCGCCGTCGTCTATCTGCTGGTGCGACGCCCGAGGCCAGGCGCCACGCCGTAGCGCGCGGCCGCGCGGCCTATTCCGCGGCCGCGAGCCGGCCCAGGCGCGCGGATGCGGGGGCGAGTCGCTGCGCGACGTTGACGGCGGAGCGGATGGCGCTCTCATGCGAGTCGGCGTCGTCCATGTAGAGGCCGGCGAGCCACAGGCCGTGCGCTCCGTGCAGCGCCTTGAGCCGGCCCTGGGCGTCGAAGTAGTCCGCATCGACCATGCCGTGCTCATACTTCGCGACGGCGTACAGCGGCTCGGGAAGCGCCTGGTCGAACGTGACCCAGCTCTTGAACACCGGCAGGCCGCGCTCAGGATTCCAGATCGACAGCGAGCTGTGGCATCCGTCCCACCGGGCATTGACGACCGACCATGTCGACTCGCTCCGCGGCATGAGCCGCCGATCCCCGTGGATCGCGATGGTGGTGTCGAAGTACTTGAGGCGCCGCAGCTGCGCGCAGAGCTCGTCCGCCTCGGGGGACGATTCGAGGAGGTGCAGCGCCTGGCGCGCGTTCGTCGCCACGACCACCTGATCGAAGGACTGGCGCCGACCGTCGGCGTCCTCGATGGTCCAGCCGTCGGGGTCGCGGGTGAGGCTGCGCACCGCGGAGTCCCGGCGGAGCGTCGCTCGCTCCAGCGACCCGACGAGCGCGTCGACGTAGACCCGGAGGCCGCCGTCGATCTCGCTCTGGTCGGGGGCGCGCAGGCCCGTCGGCATGTTCGCGCCCAGGTAGTACAGGGCGTTGTAGGCCGTGAATCGCTGGAAGTCGGATGGCTCGACGCACCAGAACGCGAGCAGGAGCGGAAGCAGGAAGTCGTCGACGAACCCCCGCGGCAGGCGCTGCTGCTCGAGGTACTCGCCGATCGTCAGGGTGCGGTCGTGCTGGGCGAGGAACGCCGGCACGTCCGCGAGGAACCGGCGGAACCGGATCAGGGTGCGCAGCGCTCGAGGGGTGAACGAACTCCATACCGGCCGCCCCGCCCGCAGCGGCGGCATCACGACGGGGCGCTCGCGCGCCGTGCCGTAGACCGTCAGCGTCGCCGGATACGACCGCCTCGGCACGTCGAGGATGTCGAGCAGCCGGTTGAACGTCGCATAGGCCGCGCCCGGCGCGAAGAACTGGAACCCGGCATCGATGGCGAGGCGGTGGCCGTCCGCCTCGATCGTGATCGTGTGCGCGTGGCCGCCGAAGCGGTCGTCCTGCTCGAAGAGCGTGACGTCGTGCTCATGCTCGAGCAGCCACGCGGTGGCCAGGCCGGCGGCTCCGCCCCCGATGATGCCGACTCTCATCTTCCTAGGCCGACTCGCGCTGGATGATCTGGGTCGGCGCCGGGCTCGCGTCGCCGACCGGAAGCCCGAGCACCTGTCGTGCGGTGCGCCGTCCGTAGGTGCGCGCATCGATGCGGATGGTCGTGAGCGCCGGGCGCCACAGCGCCGCCTCCGCGGTGTCGCCCCAGCCGATCACCGCGACCTCGTCCGGAACGGTGACGCCCTCGTCGTGGAGCGCAGCGAGCACCTCGAACGCGATCGCATCCGTGAGCGCCGCGATCGCGGTGGCATCGCCGATCCGGGCCCGCAGTCCTTCCGATCCGGCTCCGACCGTCAGCACGATGGGCTCCGCCATCTCGAGTCGGGATGCCGCGGACCGGATGAAGTCGACCATCAACGGGTACATCAGCCCTTCGCCGGAAGGGGAGGCGATCGCGATCCGGTCATGCCCGCGGCTCTGCAGATAGCGGACCTGCGCCAGGTAGTGCGCGGCCATCCCGTCATTCCAGCCCCCGTCTGGGACGCCAGCCTCGGGGTGGGCGTAGATGCCGGCGAGGTCGACGATCGCGCGCGGGTTCACCGCCGCGACGGCAGCCTGGGTCGACGCATGACCCGCCCCGGCGAACGTGACGAACAGGCCGAACCCCGCCGCGACGAGCTCTTCGTCCATCCCCTGGATGAAGCCGTCGAGCACCGGAGTGCGCGGAAGCCCGCCGAGGTCGAGCACGATGATGCGCGACGCCCCCTCGCGCAGGGCCCGCGCGATCGGGTGGGCGGTGTAGCCCAGTTCGGCCGCGGCGCGACGCACCTTGGTGCGGGTCTCGGGCGAGATGGTCTGCCCAGGGGTGTCGTTCATGACGAAGCTCACCGTGGCCGGAGAGACCCCGCTCGCGCGGGCGACATCTCGCATGGTCGCCCTGCGACGCTCCATGAGTCTCCCCCTGGGCCCGAATCTTCGGATGCTGCGTTCAGACTCCGCTGCTAGTCTAGGCACTAATCCGAATTAGTTCCCGATCCGATGGAGCATCCCATGCAGACCCTGACCACCATGAAGTCACTGACCGTCACCGGTCCCGGAGTGGCCGAGTTCCTCGAGGCCGAGCGCCCGCCGGTCGGTCCCCGCGATGTCGCGGTGAAGATCAAGGCGTGCGGCATCTGCGGCTCGGACGTCTTCTACGTGCAGCGCGGCGGCATCCCTCCCCGCGACAGCCACACCCCGCTCGGCCACGAGCCGGCCGGCGAGATCGTCGAGGTCGGGGCGGAGGTGACCGGCGCCGCGGTCGGCGACCACGTCGTGATCAACCCGATGGCGAACCGCGACGGCATCATCGGCAACGGCGGCGCGCAGGGCGCCCTGTCGGACGAGGTCGTGCTCTTCGACGCCGAGGCCGGCGTGCACTTCCGAGTGATCCCCGACGAGGTGCCGTGGGCGGTCGCCGCGCTCAACGAGCCGATGGCGGTCGCGTACCACGGCGTCAATCGCTCCGGAGCGGGCGAAGGCTCGAAGGTCGTCGTCTTCGGCGCGGGGCCGGTCGGCCTCGGCGCCGCGATCGGCTTCAAGTCCAAGGGTGCGGCGCACGTCGTCGTCGTGGACATCCAGCCCAGCCGCCTCGAGCGTGCGCTCCTGATCGGAGCGGATGCCGTCATCAATTCCGCCGAGGAGGATGTGGCGGAGCGGCTCAAGGAGCTGCACGGCGAGGTTCCGGGCTTCATGGGCCGGGGCTCGAAGGCCGCGACCGACGTCTACTTCGACGCCGCTGGTGCGCCGATCGTGATCGACACCGCGCTCAAGGCCATGCGCAACCGCGGCGTGCTCACGATCGTGGCCGTGCACAAGAAGCCGGTCGAGCTCGACCTGCAGGAGCTGCTCACCACGGAGCCCGACATCCGTCTCGCGATGGGGTACCCGACCGAGATCTTCGAGGTGACCGACTCGATCATCGAGCACTGGGACAAGTACCAGCACATCATCAGCGACATCGTGCCGTTCGCCGAGGCCGAGCGCGCGATGACCCTCGCGTCGACCCCCGGCGCGGCCGACAAGGTCGTGGTCGTCTTCGACTGACCTCAGGGGGTGAAGGCGTCCAGGAAGCGGTCGCGGAAGCGGTCCATCCGCCAGACCGGAGCGTCCGGAGACGGCAGCACGCCGGGCTCCCAGTGCCACTCGGCCAGCGCCGCGAGCACGGCCGGGTCCTTGGAGATGATCGAGATCGGCACGTCGTAGTCGGCATCCGGGCCGCTCACCACCCGCGCGGGCTGATGGTCGCCGAGCACCACGAGCACGAGGTTCGGCTGGTCGTAGGTGTGCAGGAACGAGAACATCGTGCCGAGCGTGTACTGCACCGACTGCCCGTACAGCTGCTGCACCCGCTTCGGGTCCTGCCAGGCGACGACCGGCGCGATGCCCTGGGCCGGCTGCGGGTCGAACACCGACCCGTCGCCGAGCTGCGACCAGGGCACAGGCTGGGGCAGCGGCGTCCACGGCGTGTGCGATGACACGAAGTCGATCTCGGCCATGACGGGAGCGTGGGGCTGGGCGAGCTCGGTGTCGTAGAAGTGCTGCCAGGTGAACTGGTCGGGGATCCGGGCGTAGCTGAACGTGGGCCCCGCATAGCCCATGTTCAGGGAGTTCACCATCGAGTCGTAGCCGTAGAAGCTCTTCCCCTCGTCCCACGGCTCCTTGTTGGACGGCACCACTGAGACGGTGCGCCAGCCCGCATCGTGGAACGCGCGCGTGAGCGAGAGCCGGTCGTCGGTGAGCAGCCGGCTGTAGTTCTGCTTCGAGTCGACCCAGACGCCCGTCTGCAGCGTCGAGTGCGCGAGCCAGCTGACCCCGCCGAACGTCGGCGACGTGAGGAACGCGCTCTGCGCCGAATACCCGTCCTGGGCGAGCAGCGCCCCGCCGGCGCGMAGCACGCGAAGAACCCCGGGCGAGAAGGTCGAGTCCTCGACGGCGACCCTGCCGTAGCTCTCCAGGAATGCGAAGACGACGTCCTTGCCCCGCAGCGCCGCGAGGAGCTGATCGGAAGGGATGCCGCGCATCGCGTCGGCCGAGACCGCGCGCTGGAACTGCTGCTGGTCCCGGATGCCCTGGGCGGTGCGCACCGAGGTGGCGGCGAGCTCGGTCGAGGCATCCGCTCCCGCCAATGGCACCCCCGGGATCAGCTGCGCCCCGACGGCGGCGCCGAGGATCCAGATGCCCGCGACCGCGACGGTGGCGACCCGCCCGCTGCGCTCCGAGGCGCGGGTGACGCGCCCCGCGCGCAGGGCCGCACGCGCGAGAGCCACCACGGCGGCGATCACCAGCGCGACCAGGAGAGCGACCAGCAGGAAGGCGTTGCCGGTTCCGGTCGCGTCGCTCACGACCCCGAAGGCGCTGACGAGGCTGGACGCGTCATCCGTGAGGCTGAACGCGCGGTCGACGGTCGCCTCGAAGCCGAGGTCGAGCGCCGTCAGCACGGTCGCGGCGATCACCAGCGCGGCGAAGACGGCGGCCACGACCCCGCGCAGCCACCGGGTCGGCAGCGCCACGAGCAGCACGACGACCGCGATCGACTCGACGGGCAGCGCCAGCAGCGCGGCCGGGGTGCCCGCGGCGAGCGCACCGGGAAGCAGCGGCACGACCAGGAGCGCCGCGAACGCGACGATCGTCGCAGCCGATGCCCGGCTGCGCGGGGGGAAGGTCGCCGATTCCCGGCGATTCCGCCCCGTTCCCTCGAACATCGGCCCGCTCACGGCTGGCGGAGGGAGCCCGCCGAGGCGGACGCGGAGTCCGACCCGGCCGGCAGCGACCGGCCATCGAACCGGTCCGAGAGCGCGTAGCGCAGCAGCACGACGTCCGCGATCGCCCGCGACTCGGCGAGCCGCGCGCGCCGAGATGCCGTCCACGGGAATCGGCCCGCCTCGACGAAGCGCGGCGCCCCCGGCTCCCCGACGAAGAACGGGGCGATCACGAGCTGCAGCTCGTCGGCGAGCTCGTCCACGATGAACTGCGTGTGCAGGTGCCCGCCGCCCTCGACCATGAGCCGGCGGACGCCCCGGTCGCCGAGGTCGCGCACCACGGCGCCCATCGACACCTCCCCGCCGACGCCGACGACGGTCGCCGCGCTGCCCAGCTTCGCCGCGATGCGACGCGCGGTCGCCTGCGGGCAGTACACGAGCTTCTCGACGTCCTCGTCCGCGAAGAAGGCGGCGTGCGGTGAGAGGTCGCCGGTCGCCGTCACTGTGACCTTGAGCGGCGAGCACGACCTCCCCGCGGCGAGGCGCAGGAGCCGGCGCTCCTCGCTGCGCACCATCAGGTGCGGGTCGTCGCGCCGAACGGTCGACGCGCCGACCATGATCGCGTCGCTCTCCGCCCGCAGCTGGTCGACCCGATCGAAGTCCGCCGCGTTCGACATGGCGAGCTTGCACGGGGTCGCGCGGTCGAGGTATCCGTCGATCGACATCGCGCRGCTGAGCAGCACATAGGGCCGGGTCACGATGTCCTCCCCCCGTTCCGGGCGACCAGCCGGCGGCGACGGACAGCGGATGCCGCGACCACGGCCGCGCCGGGCAGCACGGCGATCATCGCCAGCACCCCGAACGCCGTCGAGGCCGCGACGCCGGTGGCAGCTCCCAGGCCGGCCGTCCCGAACGCCCACGCCGCGATGCCTTCGCGCGGGCCCCAGCCGCCGAGGTTCAGCGGGATCGATCCGGCGAGCACCACGATGAGCGCGCCGGCGGTCAGCCGCTCCGGCGACGCGTCGATGCCGACGGCGATGCAGGCGACGACGAACGTGGCCACATGGCACGCGACCACCACGATCGACGCGACCACCACGACGAGCACGGTGCGGACGGTTCCGAACGCTTGCCGCAGCGCGGCCAGCTCGCGCCTGATCGCGGCCCGGGCGCGCCGACTCGTCGTCGCCGCGATGACGATGGCGGCGCAGGCGACGACGACCACGAGAAGCGCGGTGCCCACAGCGGGAGCGTAGGCCGACATTCCGAGAACCGCCAGCACCACCGCTGCCAGGACGAGTTGCACCGCCTGACCTGCTGAGCGCTCCGCCGCGACCGCGCGCGACGCCTGCGCGACGCGACCCTGGTCGAGGCCATGCGCGACGGCCCGGTGCACATCGCCCACGACCCCGCCCGGCAGGACCGTGTTGAGGAATTGCGAGCGGTAGTACGCCCCCATCGCCTCTCGACGCCCCAGCGTCAGACCGAGCCGCCCGGCGAGCACGCGCCACCGCCAGGCCGCGGCGG